>CAMPCT010000027.1 GCA_946647055.1 uncultured Atopobium sp.
CACCAACACGGTCTTCTCCATCAAGCGCTTCATGGGCCGTCGCTACGACGAGGTCTCCTCCGAGCTCAAGACCGTCCCCTACAAGGTCAAGCCCGGCGTGGGTGGCCGTGCCGTGGTCGAGATCGACGGCGAGGACTTCACCCCCGAGCAGATCAGCGCCATGGTCCTCGGCAAGATGAAGGCCGACGCCGAGAAGTACCTGGGCGAGACCATCACCGATGCCGTCATCACCGTCCCGGCCTACTTCAATGACGCCCAGCGTCAGGCCACCAAGGACGCGGGCAAGATCGCCGGCCTCAACGTCAAGCGCATCGTCAACGAGCCCACCGCGGCGGCCCTCGCCTACGGCCTCGACAAGCGCGAGACCGAGCAGCGCATCCTCGTCTTCGACCTGGGCGGCGGCACCTTCGACGTCTCCCTGCTCGAGCTGGCCGAGGGCACCTTCGAGGTTCTCTCCACCAACGGCGACAACCACCTGGGCGGCGACGACTGGGACCAGAAGGTCATCGACTGGCTGGCCGACAAGTTCAAGGCCGACAACGGCATCGACCTGCGCAGCGACCCCATGGCCCTGCAGCGCCTCAAGGAGGCCGCCGAGAACGCCAAGAAGGAGCTCTCCAGCGCCCAGCAGGCCACCATCAACCTCCCGTTCATCACGATGAACCAGAGCGGCCCGCTGCACCTCAACTACACGCTCACCCGCGCCGAGTTCGAGCGCATCACGCGCGACCTGCTCGACCGCTGCAAGGAGCCCGTCACCAAGGCCCTGCGTGACGCCCACATGCAGATCTCCCAGATCGACGAGGTCATCCTCGTCGGCGGCTCCAGCCGTATGCCCGCCGTCCAGGAGCTCGTCCGCACCATGACCGGCAAGCAGCCCAACATGTCCGTCAACCCCGACGAGGTCGTCGCCGACGGCGCGGCCGTCCAGGGCGGCGTCCTCACCAACGACGTCTCCGGCATCCTGTTGCTCGACGTCACCCCGCTGTCGCTGGGCGTCGAGACCATGGGCGGCATCATGACCCGCATGATCGACCGCAACACCACCATCCCCACGCAGAAGACCGAGATCTACTCCACGGCGGCCGACAACCAGACCTCCGTCGAGATCAACGTCCTGCAGGGCGAGCGCGAGATGGCCGCCGACAACAAGAGCCTGGGCCGCTTCACGCTCTCCGGCATCCCCGCGGCGCGTCGTGGCGTCCCGCAGATCGAGGTCACCTTCGACATCGACGCCAACGGCATCGTGAAGGTCACCGCCAAGGACAAGGCCACCGGCAAGAGCCAGCAGATCACCATCTCCGGCTCCACCGCGCTGTCCGACTCCGAGGTCGACCGCATGGTCAAGGACGCCGAGTCCCATGCCGCCGAGGACAAGGCCAAGAAGGACGAGATCGAGGTCCGCAACCAGACCGACAGCCTGGCCTACTCCACCGAGCAGACCCTCATCGAGCTGGGCGACAAGGTCCCGGCCGACGTCCGCAGCGAGGTCCAGTCCGCCATCGACGAGGCCAAGCAGGCCCTCAACGGCACCAACCTCGACGCCATCAAGGCCGCGAGCGAGAAGCTGCAGCAGGCCGGCTACAAGCTCGCCCAGATCGTCTACTCCAACACCGAGGCCCAGACGGCCCAGGGTGCCGGCGGCGACGACGTGGTTGACGCCGACTACGAGGTCGTTGACGACGATCCCACCGTCGAGTAGGTGAGCCGCGATGACTAACGAGGACACCCAGTCCACGAAGGTCCATATCGAGGCCGAGGGGGACGCAGCTGAGGCTGCGGCCCCCGAGGCCGTCGAGCCGGACGAAGTCGTGGAACCCGACCCCGAGGCCGAGCCCGACGAGGACGCCATGGTAGCGACTGCCATCGCTGCAGGTGACGCCGCTGCAGATGCGGACTTCGCGGCCGACGCCGCCAAGCTCCGCGAAGAGCGCGACGACCTCGCACGACAGCTCGCCGAGGTCCGGGAGCAGCTCGAGAAGGCCAACGACGCCGCGGTCGAGGCCACCAGCCAGAAGCTGCGCATGCAGGCCGACTGGGACAACTACCGCAAGCGCACCGAGGCGGAGCGCGTCGTCGAGCGCGAGCGTGCCGCCGAGCGCCTGGTCACCAACCTCCTGCCCGTCATCGACGACATGGAGCGCGCCATCGCCCACGCCGCCGGCGAGGCGGAGGCCAACGAGGGGCTCAAGCAGTTCTCCGACGGCGTCGTCGCCGTGCGTGCCAAGATGCTCGACATCCTCTCCCACGAGAGCGTCGAGATGATCGACCCGGCAGGCGAGCCGTTCGACCCGCTGGCTCACCAGGCGGTGGGCCGCGTCGAGAACGCCGACGTGTACGAGGACACGGTCGCCGACGTCTACCAGAAGGGCTATCGCATGGGCGGCAAGGTCATCCGTCCCGCCATGGTGACGGTGACCTTTGGTGGCGGCAAGCGACCGGCGCCCGAGGAATAACTGGACAAAGGTACCTGTTACCTTTGTCCAACGCACGAAAGGGGGCGAAGCGACGCCATGGCACAGCAAAGGAACTACTACGACATCCTGGGCGTCAAGCGCGACGCCACCCAGGACGAGATAAAGAAGGCCTTCCGCAAGCTCGCGCAGAAGTACCATCCCGACGCGGGCGGTGACCCCGAGAAGTTCAAGGAGGTCAGCGAGGCCTACACCACGCTCTCCGACGAGAAGAAGCGTCGCGAGTACGATCAGCTGCTCATGTTTGGTGGCATCCCTGGCGCCGACTTCGGCGGCAGCGGCCGCGGTCGCGGCTATGCCACCAGCATGGGAGGCATGGACTTCTCCGACATCTTCGGCGGAGCCGACGGCTTTGGGGGCTTTGACCTCTCCAGTCTCTTTGGTGGGGCGGCCGCCCAGGCGGCAAGTCGCCCACAGAAGGGCTCCGACCTCACGCTGACGGTCGACGTCACCGCCGAGGAGGCCCTCATGGGCACCAGCCGCAAGGTCACCTACAAGGTGCCCTCCACGGGCGAGGAGCACACGCTTACGGTCAAGGTGCCGGCGGGGGCCAACGATGGCTCCAAGCTGCGCTACCGCGGCCGTGGCGAGCAGGGGCGCAACGGCGGGACCAAGGGCGACCTGGTCATCACCACGCGCGTGGCCGAGCACCCGCTCTTCAAGCGCGACGGTGCCGACGTGCGCATGGAGGTGCCCATCAGCGCCTACGAGGCCGCGCTGGGCACCAAGATCGACGTACCCACGCCGCTGCCCACGCCCGAGGGCAAGACGTCCATCCGCGTCACCGTGCCCGCGGGCACGCAGGACGGCAAGACGTTCCGCTTCCGCGACCTGGGGGCGCCCAACGTCAAGCGCAAGGGGTCTATGGGCGCGCTGTACGTGACCATCCGCGTCAAGGTGCCCACGCGCCTATCCGCAAAGGAGAAGGAGGCCCTCGGCGCCTTGCGTGACGAGGACGGGCGCAGCTACCGCGCCGACGTCGAGAAGTACCTGAAGAAGTAGCGAGCGCGCCTCCCGGGCAACCGGGAGGCGTCGCGTGCGTCAAGAGGCAGAGGGGGAGACATGCCAGATAGGGAGAACGGCCGGGACAAGCCCCTGTACATGATCAGCGTGGCAGCCGAGCTCACGGGCATGCATCCCCAGACCCTGCGCGTCTACGAGCAGAAGGGCTTGGTTACGCCCGGCCGTAGCCGCGGCAACACGCGCCTGTACAGCCAGGCCGACATCGACCGGCTCAACCTCATCAACCGGCTCACCGACGAGGGCATCAACCTCGCCGGCGTGGTGCGTATCCTCGACATGACCGAGCGCGCCGAGCAGCGCGACGCCGAGATCGACGAGCTGCGCCGGCGCATCCGCGAACTCGAGGACCAGGTCCATGAGTATCGCATGCGCGAGCGCATCACCGCGCTGGCTCCCTATGACGGCGCCGGTCCCAAGGAGACGCTGCGCGCCCTCCTCGACACCCCGCGACAGTGAGACGGTTGGGGACGGTTCTCGCTTGTCTCAGAGACAGCTGGGGACGGACCTGCATGTCAGGTCCGTCCCCAGCTGTCTCTGAGACAAGCGAGAACCGTCCCCAACCGTCTCACTTAGAAAATCTGATATAGACACACTTAGATTCGTATATAACCCGCTGCTACGGGGAACAAACTACCTCGATAGACGAACATGCCCCAGAGGGCAGGAAGCGAGGTACCCATGAGAATCGACAAGTGGGCCGTCACGGCCCAGGAGGCCCTGCAGGCATCGTTGGGCGTCGCGGGAGACGCCGAGGCCGGTCAGGTGGAGCCGCTCCACCTGCTCAAGGCGCTGCTCTCCGCAGGCGAACGCAACATCACCGCCATCATCGAGCGCGTCGGGGCAGACCCTCGCGCCATAGAGACGCAGGTCGACACCATCATCGCTGGCAAGCCCAAGGTCACGGGCGCCACCATGGTGGCCCCCGGCATGGACTTCATCCGCGTGGCCGACGCCGCCGAGAAGCTCGCCACCCAGATGGGTGACTCCTACGTCACCTCCGAGCACCTGCTGTGCGCCTTGGCCGACTCCAAGGGCGACGCGGGCAACGTGCTGCGCGCCTCGGGCGTCACGGGCAAGCGCGTCACCGAGGCCTACCAGAGCCTCCGCGGTGACGAGCGCGTCACCAGCCAGGACGCAAAGCCGCAGTTCGAGGCCCTCGAGCAGTACGGTCGCAACGTGACCGACCTCGCGCGCCAGGGCAAGCTCGACCCGGTCATCGGCCGTGTCGAGGAGATCCGCCGCACCATCCAGGTCCTGTCCCGCCGCACCAAGAACAACCCCGTGCTCATCGGCGAGCCCGGCGTGGGC
Organism: uncultured Atopobium sp.; assembly: GCA_946647055.1. Next base: position 4,806 of record CAMPCT010000027.1, read on the forward strand.
AAGACGGCCATCGTCGAGGGCCTGGCCGAGCGCATCGTGGCCGGCGACGTGCCCTCCACGCTCAAGGACCGCGACATCATCGAGCTCGACATGTCCGCGCTGGTCGCGGGCGCCAAGTACCGCGGCGAGTTCGAGGACCGCCTCAAGAGCGTGCTCAAGGAGGTCCAGAAGTCCGACGGCCGCGTGATCCTGTTCATCGACGAGCTCCACACCATCGTGGGCGCGGGCGCCACCGAGGGCTCCATGGACGCCGGCAACATCCTCAAGCCGGCCCTGGCCCGCGGCGAGCTGCACGCCATTGGCGCCACCACGCTCGACGAGTACCGCAAGTACGTCGAGAAGGACGCCGCCCTGGCCCGCCGTTTCCAGACGGTCCTGGTGAGCGAGCCCTCCGTCGAGGACACCATCTCCATCCTGCGTGGCCTCAAGGAGAAGTACGAGATCCACCACGGCGTGCGCATCACCGACGCCGCGCTGGTCAGCGCCGCCGACCTCTCCAACCGCTACATCTCCGACCGCTTCCTGCCCGACAAGGCCATCGACCTGGTCGACGAGGCGGCTAGCCGCCTGCGCATGGAGCTCGACTCCATGCCTGCCGAGATCGACGCCGTCGAGCGCCAGCTTACGCAGATGCAGATCGAGGAGCAGGCCCTCATGAAGGAGGACGACGACCTCTCCAAGTCGCGTCTCGAGACGCTGCGCCAGGAGATGGCCGGCGTGCGCGAGAAGCTCGATGGCATGAAGGCCAACTGGCAGAACGAGAAGCACGCCATCGACCGCGTCCAGGAGCTCAAGGGCGCCCTCGACGACGCCCGCGGCGAGATGGAGCGCGTCACGCGCGACGGCGACCTGGCTCGCGCCTCCGAGCTGCGCTACTCCACCATCCCCGCGCTCGAGGCCCAGTACTCCGAGGCGGAGGCCCTGCTCAAGGCCAAGCAGGAGGACGGCGGCGTCCTCAACGAGATGGTCACCTCCAACGAGATCGCCGAGGTCGTCTCGGCGTGGACGGGCGTGCCCGTCTCAAAGATGATGCAGGGCGAGATCGAGAAGCTCAAGAACCTCGAGGACGAGCTCCACAAGCGCGTCATCGGGCAGAACGAGGCCGTTTCCGCCGTGGCCGCCGCCGTGCGCCGCAGCAGGGCGGGCCTCTCCGACCCCGACCGTCCCATCGGCAGCTTCTTCTTCCTCGGACCCACCGGTGTGGGCAAGACCGAGCTGGCCAAGGCCCTCGCCGAGTGCCTGTTCGACGACGAGCGCGCGCTCGTGCGCATCGACATGTCCGAGTACATGGAGAAGTTCTCGGTCCAGCGCCTCATCGGCGCGCCTCCGGGATACGTGGGCTACGACGAGGGCGGCCAGCTCACCGAGGCCGTGCGGCGCAAGCCCTACAGCGTCATCCTCATGGACGAGATGGAGAAGGCGCACCCGGATGTCTTCAACATCCTGCTGCAGGTGCTCGACGACGGTCGCCTGACCGACGGCCAGGGCCGCGTGGTGAGCTTCAAGAACACGATCATCATCATGACGAGCAACGTCGGGTCGCAGTTCATCGCCTCTGCCAACGCCTCGACCGACCCGGACGAGGTCCAGCGCCAGGTCAACGACGCCCTGCGCGAGACCTTCAAGCCCGAGTTCCTCAACCGTATCGACGACGTGGTGGTCTTCTCCTCGCTGGGCCTCGACGACATCGAGAAGATCGTTGACATCCAGCTGGCCGACGTGCGTGCGCGCCTTGCCAAGGAGCGCATCGAGCTCACGCTCACGCCCGGTGCCATCCAGCTGCTCGCCCTCGACGGACTCGACCCGGTGTACGGCGCCCGTCCGCTCAAGCGCCTCATCCAGCGCCAGGTGGTCGACAACGTCGCCAACCTCATCATTGCCGGTGAGCTGGGCGAGGGCGACACCGTCCGTGTGGACGTGAATCCCAGCGGCCGTCTCTTCGCCGAACGTGACGAGGAGGCAAGTGGCCCGCGCAAGGTGGGGGAGGGCCTGGGCGACTTCGTGGTGCCCGACTTCCCGCCCGATGACGACCTGCCCATCGAGCCCGACAGCTGGGAGTAGCCATGGCAGCACCAAAGCCGACGTCCGCGCCGGAGCCCAAGCCCGAGAAGCCCAAGGTCGACCGCGAGTTCGCGCGGGCGGAGAACGAGGACGACGACGGCTACGACCCTTGGTCGGACCGTCGACCCGCTCCGGAGCCGCTCTTCGAGCGAGACCCCTGGAGTTGACAAGGCAAGAGAGAGGGGGCGCCCACGGGGCGCCCCCTTTGCATCCGACGGAAGTGATCGTGCTACGCGATCTCGCCGCCGCAGTGCGGGCAACGGGTGGCGCCTTCCTTGATCTCCTCGAGGCAGTGCGGGCAGGTCGGCGCGGGAGCGGGCTCCTCGGCGGGCTCGTCCTTCTTGACGACGTCCTGCATCTTGTTGACGGCCTTGACGACGTTGAAGAGCACGAAGGCGATGATCAGGAAGTTGATGATGGCAGAGATGAAGGCGCCCAGGTCGATGCCGTTGAAGTTGAGGCCGCCGACCTCGGTGCCGCTGCCACCGGTGATGAGGGTGATGGCGGGGTTGATGATGTCCTCGACCAGGGCGTTGACGATGCCGGTGAAGGCTCCGCCGACGATGACGCCGACGGCCATGTCCATCACGTTGCCCTTGGAGATGAACTGCTTGAACTCGTCCATGTAACTCATGTGCGACCTCCTTGAATAGTCGTCCGGAAGAGGCGGGTCGTCGCTATCCCACCCGGCCTCGCCCGGGACTGCCGGGGTCGAGGCGCAAGTGCCATATTACTCGTTTGTGAAGGACTTGTGTGCGTGAGATCGCAATTAGCCCAAGAGACGGGAACCGAGGCCCAGTCTGATCCAGCTCTCGGTCGTCTCGGCGGCCTCGGTGACGGTCTCCGCCGCGTCCCCTGTGGGAGCCCCCATGCCCTGGATGAGGTGCCAGACGAGCACCGCGGCCACGGCAAGCAGGGCGATCACGACGATGAGGGCGAGCGTGGAGCGCAGGCGCTGCTGGCGCTCGCGCGACTGGAAGATGGAGCGCCTGCCCTTGGGGATGGAGAGGTACTGGCCGTACTTGAGGTCGCGGCGCAGCTGGGGCATCTCGCGCTGGGAGCGGCGGTAGCCCTTGCCCGAGAAGGGGTTGCGCGAGCCGATGGTGTAGTCGGAGTCATGCACGACGTTGGCCTCGAAGGCCTGGTCCTCGGCATAGGCCAGGTCGTCGACGGGCTCGACGGTGCGGTGATAGGTGCGCGGACGCACGTATGTCGTCTCGGAGTAGGCGCGTCGCTCCCCGGTGCCAGGCACGGGCGCGTCGTCAGAAAGCCTCTTCTCCTGTTCGGTCATTGCCCCTCGCAATCGTCTCGTCTGCATCCCTGACATGATAGACCACCGTGACGTCATTGCCGACCTCCCCTGTGTTCCTCCATCGTCCAGCAACCTTCCCGAGCAAAAACCTTATATAAGGAGACTTAGATTTGATGAGTCTGTGAAGCTGAGATAAGTTGCCAATCACGGCATAAATGCCAGGTGCCGGGGAAGAATCAATAGCGTAAGGACGAGGTCCCGACCAAGGTGCGGAGACGCCGCATCGCGAGACCAACAGCAAGGGAGTGAGCATCATGACCAGCATGATTCCGTACAACAACTTCGAGCGCGCGCTTCGTAGGAGCATCCCCGGCATGCTTGACGAGCTGTTCGACACCGCCCTCACCACCGTTCCCGACGCGACCTTCAAGATGGATGTCGAGGACGCCGGTGACGCCTATGTCGTCACGGCCGAGCTCCCGGGCGTCACGCGCGACCAGATCGACGTCGAGCTCAACGAGGGCCGTCTCTCCGTCTCCGTCGACAAGAAGGAGACCGAGGAGCAGCAGGGCAAGAACTACCTGCACAAGGAGACCCACGAGTGGAGCGCCACGCGTGGCGTGTACCTCAAGGATGCGGCCACCATGGGCCTTGCCGCCAAGCTCGTCGACGGCGTGCTCACCGTGACCGTCCCCAAGCAGGACGAGAAGGCCAACGTCACCAAGATCACCATCGAGTAGCGCGTCGGCACACGAGTTGCAACGAGGGGCCCGGTCTTCCGGGCCCCTTTTTTACTGCTTGGGGGAGACAGTTGGGGACGGTTCTCAAGTGTCTCAGAGACACTTGAGAACCGTCCCCAACTGTCTCCCCTCGCCCCCACAAAAGCTGTCCGCCGGCTCGGCTACACTGTCTTCCATGACACCGAGCATTCACCTACATATCCTGGCAAGCGGTTCCAAAGGCAACGCCGCCGTGGTCGAGGGACCGCAGGGCAGCGTGCTCATCGACTGCGGCCTCTCGCGCAGGTGCCTGCTCGAGCGCGCGGCCGAGCTGGGCGTGGACATGGGCAGCGTGCAGGCGGTGCTCTTCACGCACGAGCACTCCGACCACGTGGCGGGGGCGAGCGTCTTCTGCCGGCGCTTCACCGGTGAGCTCTATGCCACGGCGGGCACCATCGCCGCGCGCAGCTACCTCACTGAGCTGCCCTTCTCGATCATCGGCAACGACGACGAGCTCGAGCTCTGCGGCATGCGCGTGACCACCTTCTCCACCAGCCATGACGTGGCCGATCCCATCGGCTTTCGCTTCGAGACGTGCGACGATGCCTTGGGCTACTGCACCGACACGGGCATCCTGCTGCCCCGTGCGGCCGAGGTCCTGCGCGGCTGCCGCATCCTGGCCCTCGAGTCCAACCACGACGAGCACATGCTGGCGACTGGCCCCTACCCGCGCTTCCTCAAGCAACGCGTGGGCGGCACGCACGGGCACCTCTCCAACCGTCAGTGTGCCGATGCCCTGTCGGGCCTTGTGACTGGCGACACCGAGGTCGTGGTGGGCATGCACCTCTCGCAGAAGAACAACCGCCCGAGCGTGGCGGTCCGCACGCTGGCCGAGGCCATGGGGGCCGAGCAGACAAACGACACGTTCACCGAAGCACGCACCCCCGACGGTCATCTTACCATCTGCGTGGCGGGCCAGGACCGACCCATGACCGTGTGGTAGCTCGCTCCTGCGGTCTTCATGAGGTGACTCTCCGTCCTTGGACAAAGAACGCGAAGTAAAGCGAAACTTGCGAAACAAAGAAAAACTTGCGAAACTAAGCCTACTATCCCTTCGAGAAGGGCGAGGCGTCATGAAGTTCAAGTACCCCAACCCGTTCACGCCGCGTTTTGGCAGCGTCCCGCCGCACCTTGCCGGTCGTGACCACCTGCTTTCGGGCTACTCCGTTGCCTTCGTCGGGGGCGGCAATGACCCGCTGCTCTCCGCGGTCTTCTCGGGTGCCAGAGGCTCGGGCAAGACTGCTCTCCTTGTGAGCCTTTGCGAGCTTGCGGAGGAGCGTGGCTGGGTCGCGGCGAAGGTTGCGGCCATTCCCGGCTTACTCGAAGACGTCCTTCAGCAGGCCATCTCTCGCGGTGCACACCTCTTGTCGTCGGAGGGACCCCATCTCACGGGGATGACCGTCGGACCGGTCGGCGCAAGCTGGGAGCAGGGCTCGTCTATGGCTCCCAACTGGCGGACGCGCATGTCGCGCGTCCTGGACGAGCTTGCCACGCATGATGCGGGCCTTGTCATTGCCGTCGACGAGGTCAAGGCGACGGACGAGATGGTCCAGCTTGCGAGCATCGTGCAACACTTCGTGGGGGAGGGGAGGAAGGTGGCCCTCCTCATGGCGGGCTTGCCGCACGATGTCTCTGCTCTCCTGTCGCACGAGGACGTCTCGTTTCTGCGGCGAGCCTCGAGCTTCCGCTTGGGCAACGTCACCCCGGCAGAGGCGCGTGTCGCGCTGCGAAGGACCATAGAGGACTACGACCGCACCATTGGCCCAGAGGCACTGGAGCTCGCTGCAGAGGCGTCCGGTGGCTACCCGTACCTGCTCCAGCTCATTGGCTTCAGGGCCTGGGCGCTCGACGCGTCTGTCGAGGAGATCACGCTAGCGGACGTGCGCGATGCGATCGAGCTGGCATACGACGAGTATGAGCGCGGCGTGCTGTTCTCGACCTACCGCGATCTCTCTGCGGGGGACATCCGCTTCCTCGAGGCGATGCTCGAGGACGAGGGGCCCAGTGCCACGACCGACATTGCGGCTCGCATGGGGGTGCGGTCGAACTACGCATCCAAGTACAAGCAACGCCTGCTCGAGCAGGGGGTCATCGAGGAATGCGGACGCGGGGCGGTGCAGGTTGCCCTTCCGCGCCTTAAGGATTACGTGCGGGGCATGGCGCGAGACCAGGGACGATCCAAGGCAGACGAATAAGCAAAATCCAGCTCCAAAAAGCCCAATCAAGCTCAATGTACATTGGCATTACCCCAGTTGGTGGATAAGAGAATACGAGTTCGCACACTTCGCGGTCGCTTGGAGGTACGAGACGTGAAAGACTAGTCCTCTCGGTCCATGGCGCCGACGTGTGCGACAATGTACCCCGCGAAACGAGAGGAGACCATGCCGACCGTAGCCAGGAGATATGCGAGCGGAAGCCCGTTCGAGCGTCCCAACCAGCGCCGCGACGCGTCTGGCTCGGCGCCCGTCATCCTCATGGTCTCGGGCGGTGCCGACTCCACGGCCCTGCTGTGGCTTGCCGCCAACTCCACGCTCGACATCGACGACGGCCGCGGCGACGCCCGCATCGCGCGCGAGCGCCTGCACGTCCTGCACGTGAACCACCAGCTGCGCGGCCTGGACGCCGAGGAGGACGAGGAGTACGTCCGCGAGCTGGCCGACCGCTACGGCATCCCCTGCACGGTCGTCCGCGCGGACGTCGCGGCACTTGCCTCGGCCCATGGCGACAACGTCGAGAACGCCGGCCGCGAGCTGCGCTACTCCGCCGCCGCCCGCCTTGCCAACGAGCTCTCCGACCAGCTGGGATGCCCCCGCTCGGCCGCTCGCATCGTCACGGCGCACAACGCCAACGACCGCGCCGAGACCTTCCTCATGAACGCCATCCGCGGCTCCGGTCCCGCGGGTCTCTCGTCCATCCCGCGCCGCCGCAACCGCATCGTGCGGCCGCTCCTCGACCGTACCCACGAGGAGCTCTGTGACCTGCTCCGCATGAACGGCATCGTCTGGCGCGAGGATGCCACCAATGCCGACACCCGCTACCTGCGCGCCTACGTGCGCCACGAGGTCATGCCCATCGCCGAGCACCGCAACCCGCGCTTCGTGACGAGCCTCGCCTCTACCTGCGACATCCTCTCCGAGGAGGACGCCTACCTCACCCAGGTGGCCTCCCGCGCCCAGCGCGACCTCGAGCGTCGCCGCTCCGAGGGGCTGGTCGCGCTTGACGCCGCCCGCCTCGCCGCCACCGAGGTCGCCATCGCCCGGCGCATCGTGCGCTCCGCGATCCTCTCGGTGTGCCCGGAGTGCCGCCTCGAGGCGCGCCACGTCGCCCGCGTGCTCGAGCTCGTCGCCGCAGGCACGGGCTCTGCCACCATCCCCATGGGGGTCGACTGCCGCGTGGAGTACGGCCTGCTCTTCGTGCGCTCGCGTCGCGCCCCGGCCGAGCCCGAGCAGGGCTGGCTCGAGGTGCCCGGGACGCTCGAGATGACGGGTGGCGTCGTGGTGAGCGCGCGTCTTCGCGCGGTGGGTCACGGTGCCGATCCGGTGGCCTTGGCCCGTGCCCATGGGCAGGAGGCCAACGGCTCGTCGGTCCTGCTCGACGCCGAGGCCGCCGGCATCGCTGCGGCCGGCGGTGCCCTCTGGGTGGACTCTCCGCAGCCCGGGGACGTCATGTGCCCCCTGGGCATGCACGGGCAGTCCAAGAAGCTCTCGGACCTCCTCAACGAGGCCCGCGTACCCGCCGCAGACCGTTCCCGCGTGCCCGTCGTGCGCACGTCGCCCACTGGCCCCGTTGTGTGGGTTGCGGGTTTTCGCGCAGATGAGAGGGCACGTTGTACCCCTGTAACCAAGTTGCTACTAGAATTGGGCATACGTCTGTGACGCCACCCTTGTGCGGGTAACCTAGGGTCGGCACGCACGGCGTGCCGCCGCACCACCAAGGACCGAAAGGGGTCAACCATGGCAGAGCTCCATCCCGACGTCGAGAGCGTGCTCCTCTCCGAGGACGACATCAAGGCCATCGTCACGCGCATGGGTGCAGAGATTACGCGCGACTACGTCGACAAGAACCCGTTGGTCATCGCCGTCCTGCGTGGTGCCGTGGTCTTCGTGGCCGACCTCATGCGTGCCATCGAGTGCCCCATGGCCGTCGACTTCATGTCGGTCTCAAGCTACGGCAGCGGCGTCAAGAGCTCGGGCGTCGTCCGCATCGTGAAGGACCTCGACACCAACATCGAGGGACGCAACGTGCTCATCGTCGAGGACATCCTCGACTCCGGCCTCACGCTGTCCTACCTCAAGCAGCTCCTCGAGCAGCGCAACGCCGCCAGCGTGCGCATCGCCGCCTTCACCATCAAGGACATCGAGGGCCACGTCCCCGCCGTCACCCCCGACTACGTGGGCACCCACGTCCCCAACGAGTTCATCGTGGGCTATGGCCTCGACTACGCCGAGCGCTACCGCAACCTGCCCTACATCGGCATCCTCAAGCCCGAGGTCTACAGCTAGGCCACGGGTCCGTCGCGCGGCGCGTCAGACGCCGCGCCCTAGCAGCAAGGAATCACATCGGTGAGTGAATTCGACAATCGCGACGACCAGGATCGCGAAGACCAGCAGCCCCCCGAGGGCGACGACCCGTTTGGTGGCCAGGACCCCTTCCTGCCCGACCCGGACGGACGGCGTCGTCGCGGCCTGCTCTACATGCTTCTCATCGCAGCCTTCGTGGCCTTCTTCGTCTGGTCCTCGAACGGCCAGCTTGGCCCCAACGCCGAAGGCAACGGCGAGGTCGAGCAGCTCGCCACCAGCGAGTTTGTCACAGCGGTCAAGGAGAAGCGCGTGAGCGAGGTCACCTACAAGGCCTCCGAGGGCACGCTTTCGGGCAAGTACTGGGCAGATGCCGAGGACGTCGGGAACAAGGACAAGCTCGGCGAGTTCAGGAGCACCTACGTGGGGGCCGACAACCTCGACGCGCTCATGAACTCGCACCCCAGCATCATCTACCGCGTGGACACCACCTCCACGGGCGTCTTCGCCGACATCATGATGACGCTCATCCCCACGCTCATCATCGCGGCCATCATGTTCTACGTCCTGCGTCAGATGCAGGCGCAAAACGGCCAGGCCATGCAGTTTGGCAAGACCAAGGCCCTCACGACCGAGGGGACGCGCCCCAAGAAGCGCTTCTCCGACGTCGCCGGCATCGACGAGGCGGTCGAGGAGCTCAAGGAGGTCCGCGACTACCTGGCCGAGCCCCAGCGCTTCCGTCGCATGGGCGCCAAGATCCCGCGCGGCGTCCTCTTGGTGGGCCCCCCGGGCACGGGCAAGACGCTGCTGGCCAAGGCCGTCGCCGGCGAGGCGGGCGTGCCGTTCTTCTCCATCAGCGGCTCCGACTTCGTCGAGATGTTCGTGGGCGTCGGCGCCAGCCGCGTGCGCGACCTCTTCAAGCAGGCAAAGCAGGCGGCTCCCTGCATCATCTTCATCGACGAGATCGACGCCGTCGGCCGCCAGCGCGGCGCCGGCCTGGGCGGCGGCCACGACGAGCGCGAGCAGACCCTCAACCAGCTCCTCGTCGAGATGGACGGCTTCGAGGACAACGAGGCTGTCATCCTCATCGCCGCGACCAACCGTCCCGACATCCTCGACCCGGCCCTGCTGCGCCCGGGCCGCTTCGACCGCCAGGTCACCGTCGACCGCCCCGACGTCAAGGGCCGCGAGCAGATCCTGCGCGTCCACGCCGACGGCAAGCCCGTCGACAAGAACGTCGACTTTGGGCGCATCGCCCAGCTCACGCCCGGCTTCACCGGCGCCGACCTCGCCAACCTCATGAACGAGGCGGCGCTGCTCGCCGCGCGCCGCAACCGCGACAACATCTCGTTCGCCGAGATCGAGGAGGCCATGGAGCGCGTCATCGCCGGCCCCGAGCGCAAGAGCCGCGTCATCACCGACAAGGAGCGCACGACCATCGCCTACCACGAGAGCGGCCATGCCCTGGTGGGGCACGTGCTCGAGAACTCCGACCCGGTGCACAAGATCTCGATCATCGCGCGCGGGCAGGCGCTGGGCTACACGCTCCAGCTTCCCGAGGAGGACCGCTTCCTCTCCACGCGCGAGGAGATGCTCGACCAGATCGCCGTCCTTCTGGGCGGGCGCACGGCCGAGGAGCTCTTCTGCGGCGACATCACCACCGGTGCCAGCAACGACCTCGAGCGCGCCACCAAGATCGCGCGCCAGATGGTCACGCGCTATGGCATGAGCGAGGCGCTGGGCACCCAGGTCTTTGGCGAGGCGCAGCACGAGGTCTTCCTCGGTCGCGACTACGCCCAGCACCAGGACTACTCGGCCGAGACGGCCAAGCGCATCGACGACGAGGTCGCGCGCATCATGGGCGAGGCGCACGACCGTGCCCGCGAGATCCTCTCCGCCCGCCGCGACCAGATGGACCTCATGGCGAGCGTCCTGCTCGACCGCGAGACCGTCGAGGGCGAGGCCGTGGAGGCCCTGCTCGACGGTACGTGGGACGAGTACCTGGCGGCGCATCCGGGAGAGGGAGACGCCAAGCCCAGCGAGGAGGAACTGCTCGCCGACGCGCACGATGCCGCCGTCGCCGCGATGGAGCAAGAGGAGGCAGCCGTCCAAGGAGCGGGCCCAGCCTCGAACGTCACAGAGGGAGAGTAAGGAATGAACGTCAACCAGAAGAGCTATGCCTACGGCGCGGCCAAGTCCGCCATCCGAGAGATTGCCGGCTACGGTG
>CAMPCT010000028.1 GCA_946647055.1 uncultured Atopobium sp.
TCTCGCCCCACGTGTGGAAGAGCCTGCTGCGCTAGACACGCCGACCGTCCGGTGCGTTTGCCCCGATGCACCGACCGTCCGGTGCACGGATGCGGTCCGGGCGTATCGTTGCGTCGACCATCAGGCGGGCTCGTCCCGATGCACCGACCGTCCGGTGCGCGGATGCGCCAGCTCCCACGACTATAATCGAGTCAAAGGACGTCGACGGGAGGCCCCATGTACTGTCCCAACTGCGGCAACAAGGTCGATGACGGCGCACGGTTCTGCAACAGGTGCGGGACGCAGCTGCCTGTGCCCACACCCGAGCCACGCGTCTACGACAGGGGCATCTTGCGGGGCTGGCTGCGCTTTCTCCCCGGCATTGCCGCCTTTGCCGCCGCGCTCGTCGTGACGCTCCTCTTCCTGCCGCGCATCCTAGGCCACGGCGTGGTGCCGACGACAGGGCCAAGTGGAGGCGAGACGGCCGTCGTCGCCCCTCCCAGTGAGGCACCCGCAATCAACGGAACGCAGGTCGTGACCATCGAACGGCCCTACCTACTCTCGACGCTCGACCTCGCCGGAGAGACCCTTCCCGGCACCTGGTCAGGCGCACGCACCTACACCTCGGCCACCAACGCCTCGAGCTCTGGGGTGCTCACGCCACAGGGGGCCATCAACTACGGCGACTTCCAGTACCTCGACCCGACCCTGCTCGCCATGATCGAGCAGAACGGCTTTGCCATCAACGCCAGCTGGGGCTCCAACGAGTTCTTCGAGGTCTACGAGTCGAACTCCTACCAACAGACTCCCAGCTTCGTCACGACCGACGCGATGATGCACACCTACCACCTGTACTTCATGCACCTGCTCAAGACCACCGAGCGCACCCAGCTGCGCCCCGAGCTGCTCGCCCTTTGCCGCGCGATGCTCGCCACGAGCGAGACCCAGTACGACAGGCTCCTGGGCACCGAGTGGGAGGACGCGGCCGCACGCAACGTGGCCTTCTTTGGCGTGGCAGCGACGCTGCTCGACCCCTCGACCACGGTCCCTGCCTATGCCCAGGACATGGTGGCCCAGGAGGTCGCCAGCATCAATGCGGCCAGCGGCATCGGGACCTCGGCCATCACCGGGGATTTTGAGGACTACACCCAGTACATCGTGCGTGGCTACTACGAGGGCGACCCTGCCCTCGAGAGCTACTTCCGCGCGATGATGTGGTGCGGACGCATCAACTACAAGCAGTCCGACGAGACGCTCGACCGTTGCGCGGCGCTCATGACGCTTGCCCTCCAGGGCGATGCCCTGCGCAGCTGGGAGTCCATCTACGCCATCACGAGCTTCTTCGCCGGCGCCTCCGATGACTGCGGCTACTACGAGTACCGCCCCATCATCGACGCCGTGTGGGGCGAGGGCGCCACGGTGGAGGACCTCATCGGCGGGCAGGCGGAGTGGGAGGCCTACCACACCGCCACCGCGCAGATGCCCGCGCCCCAGATCAACTCCGTGGTCGTCTATGACGAAGGCGAGGACGTCGACCATCTTGAGCAGGAGAAGGGCTTCCGCTTCATGGGCCAGCGCTTCTCGATCGACGCCGCCGTGTTCCAGCAGCTCATCTACAACAAGGTGGGCGAGGACGCGAGCGGCGCCAAGCGCATGCTTCCCGATGCCCTCGACGTGCCGGCGGCGTTGGGCAGTGACACGGCGCTCTCCATCCTGGAGGGTCGCGGCGCCACCTCCTATGCGGGCTACTCCGACAACATGGCCGCCCTGCGCGCCAAGCTTGCCGCTGCCGGTCCCGAGCTCTGGCAGGCGAGCCTCTACAGCCAGTGGCTCTACACCATCGACCCGCTGCTCGTCCCCAAGGGCGAGGGCTACCCCGCCTTCATGCAGACCGACGCCTGGACCCGCAAGTCCCTCCAGACCTACCTGGGCAGCTACACCGAGCTCAAGCACGACACCGTGCTCTATGCCAAGCAGGTCATTGCCGAGATGGGCGGCGAGCTGATCGAGGACAAGGACGACCGCGGCTACGTGGAACCCGAGCCCGAGCTGTTCCGTCGTCTGGCCGCGCTCTCGCGCGCCACGGCGGAGGGCTTGGCGGGCTATGGCATGCTTGGCACCGCAGACGCCGAGAACCTCGAGCGCCTGGCCTCGCTCGCCGACCAGCTCGCGGTCATAGCGGACAAGGAGCTTGCCGGCGAGCTGCCCACGGACGGGGAGTTCGAGCTCATCCGCAGCTTTGGCGGGCAGCTCGAGCACTTCTGGATCGAGGTCTACAAGGACGATGCGCAGGGCGACTACCTGAGGTCGGAGGAGTTCCCCGCGCCGCTGGTGACCGATGTCGCAACCAACGCCGATGGCGGCACCGTGCTGCAGCTGGGCACCGGCAAGGCATCCCCCATCTACGTGCTGGTCGAGGTCGATGGCGTTCCCCGCATCGCCGTGGGCTCCGTCTTCACGTTCTACCAGTTCGAGCAGCCCATGGCGGAGCGTCTGACCGACTCGCGATGGCGCGAGGAGTCGCTTCCCAGCGCAACGCCCGAGGACTGGACGGACGACTTCCAGTACAAGCAGCCCTACCAGTACTAGCCATGGGCATGCCTCGCGCTCGGTTGGCCTGGGTGGCGGCGGGTCTTGCGCTCGCCGCCATGGTTGCCTGCCTCTGGTGGCGGGCGACGCAGCCCCCTGCATGGGTGTCATGGGAGCAGCGTGCAATTGCCTGCGACCTCGATGGGGACGGCTCCGATGAGCTCGTATCGCTCGCCGAACGACGCGTGGCAGTCGTCCGTGCCGACAGCACCGTCGCAGACGAGACGCCCGAACACTGGCAGGTGAGCGACGTCTGGGTGGGCGACGTCACACACGACGGCACGCCCGACCTCGTCCTTCTCATGTGGCGACGGGGCGATTACGGCACCCATCACCCCTTCTGGGACGAAGGGACGCAGGATTTGTCCCAGCACCTCTGCGTGCTGTCATTTGTCGATGATGGCCTGCGATTGACGTGGGAGTCGTCCAGCTTTGGCTTCGAGGTTGCGTCGATGTCGCTGGACGACGCCGGCGACCTGCATCTCGTTCGCAGGGACACGGGCGAGGAGAGCATCTGGCACTGGCCTGGCTGGGGCTTCGAGCGCGTGGGGTGACATGCGTGACGGGCCGTGTACAATAGGGCGGATGTGACGAGAGAGGGAGGCGCCCATGCCCGGCAAGCGGACCGAGGTCATTTCCTGGGACGAGTTCTTCATGCGTGTCGCCCTTGCTGCGAGCATGCGCAGCAAGGACCCCAACACGCAGGTGGGCGCCTGCATCGCAGGGCCTGACAACCGCATCCTCTCGGTGGGCTACAACGGCACGCCCTCGGGCCTCAATGACGACGACTTCCCCTGGGACACCACCGAGGACCCGCTCACCGACAAGCACAACTACGTCATCCATGCCGAGGCCAACGCCATCCTCAACTATCGTGGCTCGCTCAAGGAACTCCAGGGCGCCCGCGTGTACGTGACGCTCTTCCCCTGCAAGGAGTGCGCGAAGACCCTCGCGCAGGCAGGCATTGGCGAGGTCATCTACCTCGACGACAAGTATGGCGAGACCATCGACGGCAAGGTCTCCAAGGCCGTGCTCGACCGTTGTGGCGTGACCTATCGTCAGATGGATCTGCCCGAGGGTGCCTTGCTCTAGCAGACAGGCGCTGACCTCGCTACAGGGCCAGGATACCCAGGTGCTCCAGCAGCACCTTCGTGCCAATGAGAATGAGGATGACACCGCCCGTGACCTGTGCGGGCCTTTGGTAGCGCATGCCAAACTGGTTGCCGATGAGGACGCCCGCGATGCTGAACGCGAACGTCGTGATGCCGATGAGCGTGACGCTCACCGCGATGTTGACCGAGAGCGACGCGAAGGCGATGCCCACCGTGAGGGCGTCGATGGAGGTTGCCACGGCAAGCATGAGCAGCTCGCGAAGGTCGATGTGGTCGACGGGCCCACCGTCGTCCTCCTCGTCGGAGAAGGCCTCGCGAATCATGTTGCCGCCAATGAACGCCAGCAGGCAGAAGGCAATCCAGTGGTCGACGGGTTCGATGAGCCAGAGGAACTGGCTTCCCAACGCCCAACCGATGACCGGCATGCCCGCCTGGAAGCCGCCAAAGGCGACCGCCAGCGCTAGCGCGACCCGCCAGTTGACCTGGCGCATGCCCAGTCCCTTGCAGACGGCGACCGAGAACGCGTCCATCGACAGACCGACCGCCAGCAGGAACAACTCAACAAAGCCCATGCGAGCCCTCTCCTTCCCACAGGGCTTGTCATGCTAGCACAGTTGGCGCTCCCGTTGTCGCGCGCTACAGGTAGCTCGCGCCGACTAGCTCCACGCTGACGACGAGGCCGTCGCCGTCGAAGACGACCCGCCAGTCCTCGGTGTAGCTGATCGTGTTGTCCCACGAGCTCTGCGTGCCCTCGATGGTCACGCGCACCGTCACGGAGCCGTCGCCCGCGTCCAAGACTTCCTGGTACGAGACGACCTCGGCCGCCGCCCAGTCTCGGTACTCATCGGGATGGCCGAGCTGGTCCTGGAACTCACTACCGTTGGCGGCAAACGGTGCCAGGGCAGCGGCCCACTCCGCATCCTTGACCTCGACGGGCTCGTCCACGCCGCTGTCGAGGTAGTTGCCACACCAGTAGACGAGCACCTGTTCCGCCGTCTCGATGAGCTCGTCGTCGGAGGGCGTGCCACGACCATCGTCGGCAATGCCGCCCGAGGTGGGAGCCTGAAGTCCGTAGAAGACTGCAGCGGAGCTGGCCAGCGACGCGATCTCATCGTCGGAGAGGCCGTCTGGCTCGTCCCGGGCTGCCTCGACAGCTCGGTCGACGTCCTCCTGCGTCACCTCGCCCGCGCCCAAGACGCCCAGCTCGATGGCCTGTGGGACGGTCACGTCATAGCTGGGTAGCCCCTCGCCCCCATCGACCTGTCGACCAAGCTCGTCCAACAGGCCCTCGTAGTCGTCCACGATGCCCGGACCCACCGTCACGCTGATGGGTTCGGTCGCGGCAAGCAGCGTGCCGTCCAGCAGCAATGTGGGCACTGGAATCGCGACCTCGTACTCACCTGGCATGAGGTCGAGCTCGATCTCGGTCTCGACCGGACGGAAGTAGATCACGCGGTTCACCGACTCCCCTGTCGTCGTGCCACCAGACACCTCCATGCGAACCCAGGCAGACCCGTCCTGCCAGGCAGACGCCTCGAGGGGGATGGTCACCCATGCCGGCTGTGCGAGAAGGTTGGTCGCCTCCGCAATCGCTCCCTCTGATGCCGGCCGGCCGCCCATCATATCGGAGGATCCGGGAAACAGCCCGAGGACGAACGCGACGGCTGCGACCGCCACGAGCGCCGCGACCACGATGCCTGCGATTGCCCCCGCGCCAAACCTGTGCCTGGCTGGAGGTGCCGGGGGAACGGGCATCGCATGCGCGGGCCCCGCAGCGACTGGCGGCTCTCCCACCGGCGCCCCGCAACCGCTGCAGAAGCGCTCGCCCTCGCGAATCTCGTTGCCGCACTTGGTGCAGTACATGAGCGGTCCTCTCTCCCCGGGCCATCCCTCCCATTATCGCGCGGACCGGCTCCCGCCACCAACCCTGCGATACCGAATCATGCAATTTGAAACGGCTTTGCGGGCTCCATGGGACAACGTGCTGATGACGCCACAAAAATGCGCGGTCTCGGACGGCCTAGCCCAGGACCTCGTTCATGGAACCCGAGCGAAAGCCCACGAGGTCGCAGCTCACATAGCGAAAGCCCAGCTCGCGCAGGCGCTCGGTCACCCGACCGCGCAGCTCGTCGGATGCCAGGCGCGCGATGTCCTCCGCCGGAACCTCGATGCGCGCGAGCTCGCCGTCCGCACCATGGATGCGAACCCGCAGCTGACCAAAGCCCAAACCATGCAAGAACTCCTCGGCAAGCTCGACACGCCTGAGCTTGGCGGCGGTTATCAGCTCGCCGTATGCGAAGCGTGACGACAGGCAGGCTGCCGAAGGCAGGTTCCAGGTGGGAAGGCCCAGCTCGCGCGAGAGGGCACGGATGTCGGCCTTGGTGAGGCCGCTGTCGCGCAGGGGGCTCTCGACGCCAAGCTCCTCGAGTGCCTTGATACCAGGGCGGTAGTCTCCCATGTCATCGACGTTCGAGCCGTCCACGACATGAGCGAGGCCCAGCTCGGAGGCCGTCTGGCACAGGCGGGAGAACACCTCGCGCTTACAGAGGTAGCATCTGTTGGGCGGGTTCTGGGCAAAGCCCGGGATCTGCAGCTCGTCGATGTCCATGACCAGGTGCGTGATGCCCTCGCGCTGGCAGAACTCGTCGGCAGCCGCCAACTCCGCGCCCGGCACCGAGTGCAGGCGCAGCGTCACGGCGACCATGGCATCGCCCAGCACGTCATGGGCGACCTTGGCGAGCAGGGTCGAGTCCACCCCACCCGAGAAGGCCACGGCAACGCCGCCCATCTCGTGCAGGACAGCTTGCAATGCGTCGTACTTGTTTGCCAGCGTCTGGTCCATCGTGACTCCTCAGCCCTCCTCGTCGCGTGGCAGGCGCACGCAGGGGTGCCCCTCGACCACGTAATGGTAGCGCGGGCAGCGCTCGTTGTGGTCGCAGACGATGCCGCAGGCCTGGAGGTGCGCATAGACGTTGGTGGGTCCCACGTACTTGAAGCCGCGGCGCTTGAGGTCCGTCGCGATACGCGCCGACAGGCCGTTCTTGGCGGGAATGCCGCCCTGCTCATGGCCCTCGTAGAGAACGGTCCGCCCGCCCGTCCAACCCCAGAAGTACCCGTCGAGCGAGAGGCCCTCCGCATGCATGGCCCGCACGCACCGCGCGTTGTTGATGATGGCCCGCACCTTGGTACCGGAGCGTAGCATGCCCGGGGTCGCAAGGATGCGCTCGACGTCGTCCTCCCCCATGGTCGCCACGGCATCGATGTCAAAGCCGGCGAAGCACGCCCGGATGACGTCACGGCGCATGAGGATGAGGTTCCACGAGAGTCCGCACTGCAGGCACTCCAGGCAGAGGTGCTCGAACATGTGCCGCTCGTCATGGACGGGCACGCCCCACTCCTCGTCGTGGTAGCGATGGTCCATCTCGCTCGCAAAGCTCCAGCACCAGCCGTCGACGAGCTCCGCCTTGCCGCTACGCGGCTTATCCTCCGCCATGGCCCCTCCCTTCCTGCCCCACAGTATCGCGCTTTGGCATTTCCACCGGGACGAAACCACGCAGTTTGGGGGAAGCATACGGAGTCCCCGCAGAAGAGGTCGAATGGCGCTCTCAGAATGCATCTACCGACAATTGCACTTGACCCTGACGTTACGTTAGGGTTTAGCATGAACCCGAGAGGAGGTCACGATGGGTACCTACACCGTCAAGCAGCTGGCAGACCTGTCGGGCGTGAGCGTGCGCACGCTTCATCACTACGAGGACGTGGGGCTGCTCCATCCCGCGCGTCGCGACAACGGATATCGTGCCTATGCCCAGCCGGACGTCGAGCGACTCCAGCAGGTCCTGCTCTTCCGCGCATGCGGCATGCAGCTCGAGGACATCCGCGCCTTGCTCGACGCACCGGACTTCGACGTGCGGCAGGCATTGGAGGGCCACCTCGCCGCGCTCGAGCACCAGCGCGAGGAGCTCGAGCGACTCATCGCGACCGTCCGCAAGACCATCTGCTCCCTGGAAGGAGAGGCGACCATGACCGACAAGGAGAGGTTCGAGGGCCTCAAGCGCAAGGCCATCGACGAGAACGAGCGCCGCCATGGCGCGGAGGTGCGCGCACGATACGGGGATGCGGCGGCAGACGCCGCCAACGAGCGCCTGCTCGCCATGGACGAGGCCACCTGGAACGACATGAACGCCCTAGAGGGGGCCATCATCGACCAGCTCAGGGTCGCCATGGCAGCAAACGATCACGCGGGCCCCGACGCCACGCTCCTCTGCGAGATGCACGCCCGCTGGATTGCCCTGCACTGGGGCGAGGGTGCCTACACGCCTGCAGCGCACCTGGGCCTTGCCCATGGCTACCTAGCCGACGCACGTTTCGTCGAGTACTACGACTCCCGGGCCGGCACCGGAGCCACGGAGTTCCTAGTTGCGGCACTGGAGGCATATCTGGGCTAGGGAGCGCTGCCCATCGCCCTCGCAAGCACACGTGCTGCCAGGTCCGCCCCAGCCTCGCTGGGGTGGATGCCGTCGCGGGCATAGAGCGATGCGGGGTCGGGATGATCCCAAAACGCCCCTCCCACGTCGGCCAGCACCGCGCCGGAGATTGCACATGCCTCGTGGTACGAGACGTCCATGGCCGCTCGCATCTCGGCAGACGTGCAGCCCAGGAGCTCGAGCTTCAGACACCATGGCGCATAGGCCCATGTACCGTAGAGTATCGGCCTCGCCCCCACCTCGCGGGCACGCGCCGACAGCGACGACACGCTCTCGACCATCCGCCCGGGAGACTTCACCGCAGCGTTGCTCACCTCTTGCATGACCACGTAGTCCCAGCCGCCAGCATCAAACGCGGCGCTGGTCAGGGCACCCATGTGCGTTGCGGGGTTGAGCTGCTCGGCGAGCCTGGCGCCACCGCGGGCATGGACGGTGACCTCGGCGTCGAGCAGCTCTCCCAGACGGCCTGGGAGACCGTGCGCCGTCGAGAGGCTGTTGCCCAGCATGAGGATGCGCATGCACACCCCGCTAGCGAATGAAGTTGGTCCAGACGTTCTCCTCGCGCTCGGGCAGGCCATAGGCCTCCTTGCCCAGCGCGATGCTCTTCATGAGGAAGACCATGTTGCGTGCGAGGGTGCGCATGGTCTGCAGACCCTCGAGGTCCTGCGCCGCGTCACCGGGAGCGCCGCCATGGACGATGTTCCAGTACTGGCTCGGGGCGATGGGCATGCCCGAGATGGTGAAGTACTTGTTGAGCTCGTCAAACGTGGCCGTGGTGCCACCGCGGCGGGCAACCGCCACAGCCGCGCCCACCTTCATGGTCTTGTCGAACTGCGTGCTGTAGAAGAGACGGTCAAGGACCGCGATGAGCGTCGCGTTGGCGCTCGCATAGTACACGGGGCTGGCAACGACCAGGCCGTCGGCCGCCTCGAACTTGGGGGCGATCTGGTTGACGACGTCATCAAAGACGCACTTGCCGGTACGTCCGCACGAGTTGCAGGCCATGCACCCGCGCACGGCCTGGTTGCCCACGCGCACGGTCTCGACGCCAATGCCCTCCTCTGCGAAGATGCGCTCCATCTCGGCGAGGGCGAGGGTGGTGTTGCCCGTCTTTCGCGGGCTGCCGTTGAGGATGAGGACGTTCATGCACACCCCTTCACTACTGGACAAAGGTGCCTGTTACCTTTGTCCAAGCCTACAGGTCGCGGAAGTGGAAGCTGCGGGCGCCGCTCGCGTAGTCGGCCACGATATGGCCGTCGCCGCAGATCTTGTACTTGTAGGTAACCAATCCCTCCAGGCCCACCGGGCCGCGCGCGTGCAGCTTGCTCGTGGAGATGCCCACCTCCGCACCAAAGCCATAGCGGAAGCCGTCGGCAAAGCGCGTGGAGCAGTTCCAGTACACGCCAGCCGAATCGACCAGCTGCTGGAAGTGCGCCGCAGTCTCCGCGTTCTCGGTCACGATGGCGTCGGTGTGGTGGCTGCCGTGGCGGTTGATGTGGTCGATGGCCTCGTCGACGCCGTCCACCAGGCGCACCGAGATGGTGAGCGAGAGGTACTCGGTGTCCCAGTCCTCGTCGGTCGCCGGCTCGCATGCGACGATCGAGCGCACCTCGTCGGTGCCACGGACCTCAACGCCCTTCTCCTGAAGGGCCTCGACCAGGCCGCGCACCAGGTCGGGCGACGCCGAGCGGTCGATGAGCAGCGTCTCGGCCGCATTGCACACGGCGACATACTGGGTCTTGGCGTCCACCACGATGCGCCTGGCCTTCTCGGCATCGGCGTCACGGTCGACGTAGACGTGGCAGATGCCGTCGGCGTGGCCCATCACGGGAATGCGGGTGTTGTCCATGATGTAGCGGACGAAGGCGTTGGAGCCGCGCGGGATGAGCAGGTCGACGCTGGCGTCGCAGCCGAGGAGCTCGGCGATGTCCTCGCGTGCCTCGACCTGGAAGAGGCAGCCCTCGGGAAGCCCCGCCTCGACGGCTGCGGCATGGATGATCTGGAAGAGGGCCTTGTTGGTGTTGGCCGTCTCGCGACCGCCCTTGAGGATGGCGCAGTTGCCGCTCTTGAGGCACAGGGTCGAGATCTGCACCAGCGCGTCCGGACGGGCCTCGAAGATGACGCCGATCACGCCGATGGGGCAGGACTCGCGCACCATCGTGAGACCCTCGTCGAGCTCGCGGGCGAGGAGCGTGCGGCCCACCGGGTCGACCAGGGCGATGGTGTCGTCGATGCCGGCGCAGACGTCGGCCAGCTTGTGCTCGTCGAAGCGCAGGCGCTTGACCACCGCAGGGGCAACGCCCTCGGCCTCGGCGGCAGCAAGGTCCGCCTCGTTGGCGGCGAAGATGGCGTCGCTGCTGGCGAGCAGCGCCTCCTTGATGCCAGCGAGTGCGGCGTTGCGCACCTCGACCGGCGTGGCCGCCATGATGGGACTCTCGAGCTTCATACGTGCGGCAACATCGGCAACGCTGGCCATGGGAACCTCCCCTGCTCGTGGTGTGCGTGACACCGATTGTACGGCGCGGGCAGCCCAAGCGGGAATCTCTTCACCAACGTGTGATGTATCACGACGCGCCGACGGGGCGCTCCCCCGCTACGCCTTGGGGACGGGAACCAGCTCGAGTCGCTCTGGCTCCTTGCTGCCCACGAAGAGGGGCACGTCCTCGAAGATGATGCTCGAGTTCTCGATGCCATACCAGTGTTCGGGAGACCCACAGGCGGTTCGGATGAGGTACTTCGCCTGCAGGGCGGCGAGGTCCACGCTCGAGAGGTCGTTCGAGACCGAGGGCACCTTGCGGATGAGGCAGAACCTGAAGTCACCCACATCACCGGTGGTGTCATAGATCGAGTAGCGATGGTGCTGAGGTGAGAGCCCACCGGTCTCCACCAAGTGGCTCACCACTTGGTACAGGTACTCGTTCACGCGCTGGCTCACGCGGAAGCCCAGCCGCACCTGCACCTTGAAGACGTTGCCCGTGCCAAAGTCGTTCACCCAGTACTCGCGGGTGTTGGGCTCGTCGGTCACCTTGACGTTCACGAACCAGTAGGCGCGGGCGCGCTTTGGGCGCTTGTCGAGGATCGAGTAGAGGATGTCGCGGTCGAGCTCCTCGGGAGAGGGGTCGTTGGTGAGGAAGACGAGGTTGTCGGCAAGGAGGGAGACGCCCTCGTCCTCGGAGAGCGTCGCAAGCTGGTCCAGGTAGTCCCGCGTGCGCAGGTTCACGCGCTGAGTCATCTCGATCTGGGTACCGCGGCGCCACACCAGCATGACGAGGAAGATCAGGGTCGCCATGAGCACGGTCACGTAGCCGCCATGCATGAACTTGGTGAGGCTCGAGAGGAAGAAGAGGATCTCGATGGCCCCAAAGAAGACCACGAACGGCACGGCAAGGGCACACCGCCCCAGGATGACGGCTATGAACGCCGTCAGAAGGATGGTGGTCATGAGCATGGTCACGGTGATGGCCAAGCCGTAGGCCGCCTCCATGTGCTCGGAGGTGCGGAACAAGAGGACGACGCCCACGCACCCGGCCCACAGGACGTTGTTGACCAGCGGAATGTAGATCTGGCCCTTGTTCTCGGAGGGGTAGTTGATCTTGAGGTGGGGAATGAGGTCGAGGCTGATCGCCTCGGAGACGATGGAGTAGCTGCCCGTGATGAGCGCCTGGCTGGCGATGATCGCGGCAAACGTCGAGAGGACGACGGCGAACGGCCGCACCGCCTCGGGAAGCATCTCGAAGAAGGGGTTGAGGTCGGGAACCGCGGCCAGCTCTGCGTTGTCGCGCACGCCGAGGATCCATGCCCCCTGCCCCAGGTAGTTGAGGATGAGGCAGGCCTTCACGACAGGCCAGCTCACGTAGATGTTCGCCTTGCCCACGTGGCCCATGTCCGAGTAGAGCGCCTCGGCGCCGGTGGTGGCCAGGAAGACGAAGCCCAGCACCATGAGGCCTGCGTTGTTGAGCTGCCTGCTGAACAGGAAGGTGGCGCCGCGCACGGGGTTGAAGGCGCGCAGGACGTCGAGACAGGAGAAGACGTGCAGGATCCCGACGATGCCAAGGAAGGAGAACCACACGCACATGACCGGGCCAAAGAGCCTGCCGATGGAGCTTGTGCCCGCGCGCTGGACGACGAAGAGCACGCACAGGATGGAGATGGTGATGACCATGACGATACCCTGGCCGTCACCGATGACGTCATGCACGACGTCAATGGTGCGCAGGCCCTCGATGGCCGCGGTGACGGTGACGGCAGGGGTGAGGATGCCGTCGGCCAGAAGCGCCGCACCGCCCACCATGGCGGGGACGATGAGCCACCCCGCACAGCGACGGACGAGGCTGTACAGCGCGAAGATGCCGCCCTCGTTGTGGTTGTCGGCCTTCATGGCGATGAGGACGTACTTGACGGTGGTGATGAGCGTCATCGTCCAGATGATGAGCGAGAGCGCGCCGAGCACCACGTCGGGCTCCATCGTCGTGAGGCCACCGTTGCCCGACATGATCGCCTTGAGCGTGTACATGGGGCTCGTGCCGATGTCGCCGTACACGACGCCCATCGTGACGAGGACCATGCCGAGGCTGAAGGGAATCGACTCCCCCAGGTGCCCCTTGGTCGCACCATCTTGGATGGATGTGCCCTCGTCGGCCATATGACCTCCAACCTCGCACGCAAAACAACCCCGCGTATGCGCCGTCAGTCAGCTGACTCTATCATCGCGAGTCCATGCGGGCGTATGGGCACCCTCCTCTTTATGCCGTACTTATGCCGAATGCCGATAGGGTGGCATCACCCTTACACTGCCTTTCAAACAAGGGGACAATTTCCCATAATCTCATCTACCTGCCGTTGTCATCCATACGGTGGCACGCCCTTCCAACGGGCCGGGCAATCGGAGGCCTCGCGTGGCAGAATCGCTGTCCGGGGGCGCAACGGACAGGGAGAGGCGCGTCGCTTTCGTACGGGAGAGGACATGGGCTTGTCGGGAGACACGCAGACCAAGGGGGACGGCCCCCGCCAGGGGCGGTTGCCAAAGCTGCCGGTGGGTCCCGGCGTCGTCCCCAACGCGGTCACCATGCTCGTCGTGCAGGGGATCACCGTCCTCGTGGCGTTGCTGCTCGATGGCTTCGGGTTTCCCGAAGAGGCGATCATCATCATCTTCGTGCTCGGCGTCCTGCTCACCGCCATCGCCACCGAGGGACGTGCCTATAGCATGGCGGCCTCGCTTGTCGCGCTCCTCACCTTCAACTACTTCATCGTCGAGCCGCGGTACTCGCTTCGGGCATGGGGCCCCTCCTATCCCGAGACCTTCGTCGTCATGTTCGCGGTCGCCCTCATCGCCAGCCATCTGGTCGCCCAGCAGCGCGAGGGGGCGCGTGCCCTCATGAGGGCGTCACTCGTCGCACAGCACGAGCAGCTCAGGGCGGACCTGCTCCGCTCGGTGTCGCACGACCTGCGCACGCCCCTCACGGCCATCTCGGGCAAGGCGGACCTCCTTGCCACCGAGGGCGAGCTGCTGGACGCCGAGACGCGCCGGAAGACCGCATCCGACATCCACGACGAGGCCGAGTGGCTCACCGAGGTGGTCGAGAACATCCTGTCGATGACGCGACTCGAGGACGGGGCGGTGACGCTCAACATGCAACCCGAGGCAGTCGAGGATGTGGTCGCCGCAGCGCTCGAGCACGTCCTGCGCGACACGGGCCACCATGTGGTTCGCGTCGATGCCCCCGACGAGCTGGTCATCGCCCAGATGGACGCACGCGTCGTGTCCCGGGTGATCATGAACCTCGTCAACAACGCCCTGGCCTACACCCCCGCGGGTTGCCACATCACGATCTCGTGGGAGCGCGACGGCCAGTGGGCTCGCATCACCGTGGCAGACGACGGCCCCGGCATTCCCGAGAACGAGCGTGAGCGCGTCTTCGAGCCGTTCTACACCTCAGCCACGGGGAGCTCCGACGGCCATCGCGGCATCGGCCTTGGCCTCCCCCTGTCCAAGGCGATCGTCGAGGCACATGGCGGCACGATCGACGTGCTGTCGGCCGAGCCCCATGGCGCCGCCTTCACGTTCACCCTTCCCATCGAGGAGGTGCCCAGAGATGAGTAGGAGCAAGACGAGCGTGCTCGTAGTGGAGGACGATTCTGCCGTCCGAAGCCTCATCACCACGGCTCTCAAGCTGCACGACTATCAGTACCGCACGGCGACCGGGGGCAACGCGGCCATCGCCGCCATCGTCTCGGACCCACCCGACGTGGTCCTGCTCGACCTCGGCCTCCCCGACATGGATGGGGTCGACGTCATCCGCAAGGTCAGGACGTGGTCGCGCGTCCCCATCATCGTGGTGTCGGCACGCTCGGGGGACTCCGACAAGATCGGGGCGCTCGATGCCGGCGCCGACGACTACCTCTCCAAGCCCTTCTCGGTGGGCGAGCTGCTGGCACGCCTGCGCGCCGCCGAACGCCACCTCGCCTACATGGCCGCGGCGGACGAGCCCACTGAGTCGACCTTCCAGGACGGCGACCTGGTGATCGACTATGCCTCTGGCGTGGTGACTCTCGCAGGGGACGAGCTGCATCTCACGCCCATCGAGTACCGCCTGCTCTGCCTCCTCTCGCGAAACGTGGGGCGCGTGCTCACACACGGCTACATCCTGCGCGAGGTCTGGGGCAGCTCGCAGCGCAGCGACCTTGCCTCCCTGCGCGTCTTCATGGGACAGCTGCGCAAGAAGATCGAGCCGGAGCCGTCGTCGCCCCACTACATCCATACGCACGTGGGCGTAGGCTACCGCCTGATGCGCGTCGAGGACAAGGACGCCGAGTGACGGGTGGATGCACGAAGGCGTGATGCGGAACGACACGCCATTATAAGGAAACGTCAATGTGCCGTTCCCCTCAGGGGGGTGGTAGGCTAGGACAATGCGCTTCTGCGCCAGACGTGCCACCACCCCGGAACCTCAGGTGAATCGAGGCAGCATGAACGTGCTCGACCAGCTCTTCGTACCACAGATCCAACAGCTCTGCCCCAAGTCCATCACCCGCGACGAAAACCGATGCTTCGTCACGTTCGATGGCCCCGTCTGCGAGGGCGAGTTCATTGCCGTCAAGGCGGACGAGGGATGTCTCATAACCCGATTTCGCATACATCTGCTCCGCGACGTCAAGCTGTCCGAGACGCACCTCCGCAGCCTCTGCATCATGAGACACACCCCAAACTGCTCCTATGGCGTTCCCGATGACGAGCAGGGCGAGGGCGACGCCCAGACGATCAAGGTGTTCATGCAGCCATACGCCGGCAGGACGCGCCTGCTCAAGGCTGGCGAGTTCTGCGAGGCCACGCGCATCACCTATCTCCCCGTCTACTTCGACTCCATCGACCTGCCCTTCTTTGGTGGCTTCGACGACATCGCGCTCATGGTGCCAAGGCTCGACGAGGAGCTGGCCTCGC
>CAMPCT010000029.1 GCA_946647055.1 uncultured Atopobium sp.
CCGAGAATGCGACCTGTACCGGGTACGGCTCCGGATTTGCGACCTGTACCGGGGCTGAGGGGGCCCGCGGGGCCATCCGGGCCGGGTACGGCTCCGAGAATGCGACCTGTACCGGGTACGGCTCCGGAAAAGCGACCTGTACCGGGGATGAGGGGGCCCGCGGGGCCTCCCAAGCAAGCTACTCGACGCCAGCCGCGCGCTTGGCCTCCTCGATCCGTGCCAGCTGCTCGGGCGTAAGCTCGATGCCCGTGGTGCCGCAGCCCCGTGCCGCCGCAAAGGTGAAGTCGCCCTCGGGAGAGCCGTTGATCTCACGGTCGCTGAGCTGTGAGCGCTTGGACTCGTCCACATAGGGCGACACGTAGGCCTCGGTGGGATCCTCGGGGTTCACCAGGCGGAACGCTGCGCCCTCGTCACCGCGCTCGCGGGCCTCGCGCCAGTTCTCCTTGGCCACGCTGATCATGAGCTTGATGCGGTTGAGCTGGTTGACCTCGGACGCGCCGGGGTCGTAGTCGACCGCGACGATGTTGCTCTCGGGATGCATCTGGCGCAGGCGCTTGATGACGGACTTGCCCACCACGTGGTTGGGCAGGCACGCGAACGGCTGGGCGCACACGATGTTGGGCGTGCCGCACTCGATGAGGTCGCACATCTCGGCCGTGAGCAGCCACCCCTCGCCCATCGTGTTGCACAGCGACAGCACCTCGCTCGCCTTGTGGGCAAGCTCGAAGATGTCGACGGAGGGCTCGAAGCGCGTGGAGCGCTCGAGCATCCTGTCGATGGGCTTGCGCAGCCCCTCGACCAAGCGGATGCCCGCCCAGTGCGTGAGGCGCGAGGTCCACTTGGTGCCCAGCTCGGCGTTGGTGTTGATGGCGTTGGTCATGCCAAAGAGGAAGAAGTCGAGCAGGCCCGGGACGTTGGCCTCGCAGCCCTCGGACTCGATGACATGCACCAGGTCGTTGTTGGCCGTGGGATGGAACTTGACCAGGATCTCGCCCACCACGCCCACGCGCGGCTTGGAGCGGTCGTTCACGAGCGGCAGCGCCTCGAACGCGTCGACCGTGTCCTGGCACAGCCGGTAGAAGGCGCGACCCGACGCCGTGGGCACCTCGGCGACCGCACGGGCCATGAGCTGGTCGTAGAGTGCGTTGGCTGCGCCTTCGTCCGCCTCGTAGGGACGGCAGCGGTACAGCAGCTGCATGATGAGGTCGCCGTAGAGCAGGGCATGGGCGCACTTCATGAGCAGGCCCGGCTTGAGGATGTTGAAGCCGGGGTTCTTCTCGTCGAGGGCGCGTGCGACGGACAGCGAGATGACGGGCACGTCGGGATGGCCGGCGTCCTTGAGCGCCTTGCGGATGAGGGCGATGTAGTTGGTGGCGCGGCAGCCGCCACCGGTCTGGCTGATGAGGACGGCCGTGCGCGAGAGGTCGTAGCGGCCGCTCTCGATGGCCTCCATGATCTGGCCCGTGACCAGGATGGACGGGTAGCAGATGTCGTTGTTGACGTACTTGAGGCCGGCCTCCACGGCGCCATGGTCCACCGACGGGAGCAGGACCGCGTTGTAGCCGTACCTCCTGAGGATCGCCTGGGCGAGCTCGAAGTGGATGGGCGCCATCTGCGGGCACAGGATGGTGTAGCCCTCCTCGCGCATCTCCTCGGTGAAGCGTGGCTTCTCCCATGCGGCGCTGCCCGCCTCGCGATAGACGGGCACGTGGGTGGTGGTGTCGGTGTCGCGCACCTGCTCGAGCGTGCCGTCGGCGCGGTAGGTCTCCTGCGGCGCGACCTCGTGGGCGGTGCCGGCGGCGACGGCACGCTCCAGCTCGGCGCGCTGGTCGGCCAGGGCCGCCATGAGCGAGCGGATGCGGATGCGCGCGGCGCCCAGGTTGGAGACCTCGTCGATCTTGAGGACGGTGTAGATCTTGCCGGAGTTCTCGAGGATCTCCTGGACCTGGTCGGTGGTCAGGGCGTCGAGGCCGCAGCCAAAGCTGTTGAGCTGAATGAGGTCGAGGTCGTTGCGGGTGGCGACGAAGCGCGCGGCGCGATAGAGGCGCGAGTGGTACATCCACTGGTCGACCACGCGGATGGGCCGCTCGGGGCGCATCTTGTGCGAGACGCTGTCCTCGGTGAGCACGGCGAAGCCAAAGGAGTTGACCAGCTCCGGGATGGCATGGTTGATCTCGGGGTCGTTGTGGTAGGGACGGCCCGCCAGAACGATGCCGTGTGCGTCGTTCGCCTCGATCCAGGCCAGGGTCTCGTCGCCCTTCTCGCGCATGGCCTGCTTGAAGGCGAGGTCGGCCTCCCAGGCGGCGTCGACCGCGCGGTTGACCTCGGTGCGGGTGATGTGGCTGCCACGCACGCGGCCACGCCCCTCGGCGGCGTCGGACTCGCGCTGCACGGAGACCGTCTCGTACAGGCGGCGCTTGAGCTCGCGCTTGTTGTCATAGGGCAGGAAGGGGTTGAGGAACTCGACGTCCGGGCGCGAGAGCTCGTCGACGTTGAGGCCCAGCGCCTGCGGGTAGCTCATGACGATGGGGCAGTTGTAGTGGTTGCCCGCCGTCTTGTCCTCGCCGCGCTCCCAGCGGATGCAGGGCATCCAGATGAAGTCGACGTCCTTGTCGAGCAGGTTCATGATGTGGCCGTGTGACAGCTTGGCCGGGTAGCACACGGACTCGCTCGGCATGGACTCGATGCCCGCCTCGTAGACCTTCTTGCTCGACTGGTCCGACAGCACCACCGAGAAGCCCAGCTGGGTGAAGAACGCGTGCCAGAAGGGATAGTTCTCGTAGATGTTGAGGGCGCGCGGGATGCCCACGGTACCGCGCGGCGCCATGCTGGGGTCGAGCACGGGACGGTCGAAGAGCAGCTCGTTCTTGAACTTGAAGAGGTTGGGGGCCTCGGTCTTCTGCTTCTTGTGGCCGGCGCCCTTCTCGCAGCGGTTGCCGGTGATGAAGCGGCGGCCACCGCCAAAGTCGTTGACCGTGAGCAGGCAGTTGTTGGAGCAGCGACCGCAGTGGACCTTGGTCTGCTTTGCCTGGAGCGCGTCGATCTCCTCGCGGGAGAGCAGCGCGGAGACGCCGTCCGCACCGGCGCGGTCGCGGGCGAGCAGGGCCGCCCCGTAGGCGCCCATGCAGCCGGCGATGTCGGGACGGATCACGTCGCGGCCGGTGAGCAGCTCGAAGGCGCGCAGCGTGGCGTCGCTCATGAAGGTGCCGCCCTGGACCACCACGTACTTGCCGATCTCGTCGAAGTCACGCAGCTTGATGACCTTGAACAGGGCGTTCTTGATGACGGAGTAGGACAGGCCGGAGGCGATGTCGCCCACGGTCGCGCCCTCCTTCTGCGCCTGCTTGACGCGCGAGTTCATGAAGACGGTGCAGCGGCTGCCCAGGTCGACGGGGTTCTCGGCGCGCACGGCCTCGGCCGCGAACTCCTCGACGCCCATGCCCATGGACACGGCGAAGCTCTCGATGAAGCTGCCGCAGCCCGAGGAGCAGGCCTCGTTGAGCATGATGTGCTCGATGACGCCCCTCTCGACCTGCAGGCACTTCATGTCCTGTCCGCCGATGTCGAGGATGAACTGGACGTCGGGCACGAAGGCCTTGGCGCCGCGCAGGTGCGCGACGGTCTCGATCTCGCCGGAGTCGGCGCGCAGGGCCTCGATGAGCAGGGCCTCGCCGTAGCCGGTCGTGGTGACGTGGCCGATGGTGGCGTCCTCGGGCATGTGGTCGTAGAAGTCGTCCATGATGATGCGCGCGGTGCCCAGGACGTCGCCGTTGTTGTTGCCGTACCAGGTGTGCAGGAGCTGGCCGTCCTCGCCCACCATGGCGGCCTTCATGGTGGTGGAGCCGGCGTCGATGCCAATGAAGACGCGGCCGTGATAGCTGGCGAGGTCGCCACGCGGCACCACCTGCGCGTCGTGGCGCTCCTTGAAGGCACGGTAGTCCTCCTCGGTGGCAAAGAGGGGGTCCAGGCGCTGGACCTCGGAGCCCTGGGTGTCGCCCAGGCTGTCGAGCGCGTCGATGACCTCGGCAAAGGTCACGTACTTGTCGGACTCGCCGGCAAGGGCCGCGCCGCACGCCACGAAGAGGTGCGCGTTCTGCGGCACGATGCGGTGCTCCTCGTCGAGGGCGAGCGTCTCGTAGAAGCGATGGCGCAGCTCGGAGAGGTACTGCAGGGGGCCACCCAGGAAGGCGACGTGCCCGCGGATGGGATGGCCGCAGGCCAGGCCGCTCACGGTCTGGTTGGCGACGGACTGGAAGATCGAGGCGGCCACGTCGGCCGGCGCGGCGCCCTCGTTGAGCAGCGGCTGGACGTCGGACTTGGCAAAGACGCCGCAGCGGCTCGCGATGGGATAGATGTGCGTGGCGTCCTTCGCCAGCTCGTTCAGCCCGGAGGCGTCGGTGTGCAGCAGCGACGCCATCTGGTCGATGAAGGCGCCGGTGCCGCCCGCGCAGGTGCCGTTCATGCGCTGCTCGATGCCGTTGTCGAAGTAGATGATCTTGGCATCCTCGCCGCCCAGCTCGATGGCGCAGTCGGTCTCGGGGATGAGGGTCTCGACGGCGCGCTTCGAGGCGATGACCTCCTGGACGAACTCGAGGTCGAGCCACTTGGCCAGCAGCAGGCCGCCCGAGCCGGTGATGGACACGCGCAGGCGCGCGTCGCCAAAGACCTGCTCGGCAAGCTCGAAGAGCTCCTTCGCCGTGGCGCGGATGTCGGTGTGGTGGCGCTGGTAGTTGGCATAGCAGATGTTGGCGTCGTCATCGATGACGGCCAGCTTGACGGTGGTGGAGCCCACGTCGATGCCCAGGCGCAGGTGGGCGGACGCCCAGTCGCGGGCCTCGGCCGGGCGCAGCTCGGCGCCATTCTCGACCAGCTCGATGGCGTTGGTGATCTCAGTCATCAGAATCCTCCTTCATCTGCATGAGCGCGAGCCCATACGCGGGGACGTTGATGTTCAGGGGGTGCCCGTACAGGTCGCCGGGACGGACGAAGGCGAGCAGCGTCATGATGCGCGCCATGGCCTGGGGGGTCTCGTGCATGCCACCGTCGAGCCACTCGGCGATGACGCCCACCTCGGCGGAGATCACGTACGAGACGTAGTAGTCGAGGAAGCGCCCGGCGGCTCGGGTGTCGAGGCCCTCGAGGGCGCGGCCGATGACGGCGCTGTGGATGGCCTCCTTGATGCGCGGGGCAAACGAGGGGTCGCCGCCCACGCCCATGAGCGCCGCATAGAGACGACCGTGCTCGACGATGTGGTCGAGGAGCTCGACCAAGCCGGGGCAGGGCTCGTGCGCGTCAAGGCAGGCGTGCAGCTCGTCCAGATGCGTCTGCGTGACGCGCGTCACATGGCAGACGAGCTCCGCGAGCAGGTTGTCCTCGGTACTGGCGACGAGGTCGGAGATGTCGCGGAAATGGGAGTAGAACGTGCGCCGCGTGATGCCCGCGCGCACCGCCACAGCAGTGACGGTGACACGGGAGAGGTCACCAGCGGCAGCTATCTCGTCGGCCAGGGCCAGGACGAGTGCGTGGCGCGTGCGGAGCGATCGTCGGTCGGTACTCGATGCGGTGGGGGCCACGGGGCTCCTTCCCTCTTGTTCCTTCACAATGTGTGCAGTATTGCACAGGGTGGGAAGTATTGCACACCGTGGGAAATATGAACCAAGAACTCTCCCCATCTCCACAGCGGAAAACATGACCGCACCACAATCACCGTGGGCTTTTTGCGCAGCGTGCCAATTCCGGCGCCCAAGATGCGACAATGCGACGCTGTACCACAGAAAGGGATGATGGATGGCAAAGGACGCACAGGGCGCACACCTCAAGGCGGGCGGGAAGGCACCCACCCCGCAGCCCGCGCATGCCAAGGTCCCCGACAACCCCTACCTCGTCGCCGCCCAGGAAGCCCAACGCAACCAGCGTGGCGTGAGCATCATCTGTGGGGTCCTGGTGGTCATCGCGATCGCGATCACCGGCGTCATGGCGATTGTGCACCCAGCGGACGACGAGCCTGAGGTCGCCCTCGAGTCTCCCCTCGAGATGTCGCTGGGACCCGCCCTCCTCCCGCTGGACGGCATCGCCCAGCGCTCCGCCGCATCGGCCGAGCAGATCCTGTGGGACGCCGACCCCGAGAACATCCACACCGAGGCTGACGCCACGCTCGAGACCGCGACCTCGGCGCAGGGCGTCACGTCGAACGCCCCCGAGGGCTTCGTGCAGACGAGCGCCTCGGCCCAGCTCGACCAGGCCATCGCCGACTTCGAGGCCCGTGGCTACGTGCTGGGGTTTGCCCTGGTCGACGTCGAGACGGGCCGCTCGATCGCCTACAACGCGGACGAGCCGCGCTATCCCGCCAGTTCCATCAAGGCCGCGTTCTGCACCTTCGTGTACGAGACCAACGGGCCGGTCAGCGAGGGGGCCGTCAAGACCTGCATCATCGACTCGAGCAACGAGGCCTACCACTCGCTCATCCGCACCTACGGGCAGCAGCCCTTCAGCGAGTGGCTCATGCCCATGGCGCCCAATGCCGCCGGCAACGCGGCCGCCCACTTCTATCCCTGGATCAGTCCCAACGAGTTCCTGGTCGTCTGGCAGGAAATCTACCGCTACTGCTCGAGCGACGAGCCCGGCGCAGCCGAGCTTGCCGGCTATCTGGGCAGCACGACAACCACTGCCTGGGGCGAGCTCTTCCGTGGTGACTGGGAGGTGTGGGCCAAGGCCGGCTGGTACCCCAGCACCGCCGAGCGCGCCACCTGCGACTGCGGCGTGGTCTTCAGCGACTGCGGCCCCTACGTGGTGGTGGTCATGAGCGACGCGCCCGAGGACTTCGAGGCGCTCAAGCCCGTGCTCGACGCCCTCAACGTCGCCCACGGAAAGATGTGCGGCGGCTCGACGGACTCGAGACTTCTGGCTGCGTGATCGGCCCCGACCTCACACCTGGCCGTAGTAGGCGTTGGGTCCGTGCTTGCGCAGGTAGTGCTTGTCCTGCAGGTACTGTGGGGCAAGCGAGGCCTGCGGGTCGCGCGAGACCAGCTCGGTGAGCGTGGCCATCTTGGCGACCTCCTCGAGCACCACCGCGTGGTAGACGGCGTCGGCCGGGTCGCTCCCCCAGGCGAAGGGCCCGTGGTTGCGCACCAGGCAACCGGGCACGGCGCGCGTGTCGAGCCCCTCGAAGCCCTCGGCGATGACCACGCCGGTGTTGCGCTCGTAGGCGCTCGTGATCTCGTCGTCGGTGAGGCCTCGCATGCAGGGGATCTCGCCGTAGAAGTAGTCGGCGTGCGTGGTGCCGTAGCACGGGATGGCACGGCCTGCCTGGGCCCAGGCGACAGCCCAGGTCGAGTGCGTGTGCACGATGCCGCCCACCTCGGGGAAGGCCTGGTAGAGCACCGCATGCGTGGGCGTGTCGGAGCTGGGGCGCAGCTGCCCCTCCACCACGTTGCCCTCGAGGTCGCACACGACCATGTCGTCTGGCGCGAGGTCCTCGTAGGACACGCCGCTTGGCTTGATCACGAAGAGCCCGCGCTCGCGGTCGATGCCGCTCACGTTTCCCCAGGTGAAGGTGACCAGCCCGTAGCGCGGCAGGTCCATGTTGGCCTCGTAGACCCTCTTCTTAAGCTTCTTGAGCATGTCAGTCCTTCCCTAGCGCCCGATCTCGCAGTCCAGCCAGCGTTCGGCGTTGCGCCAGCACATGCGCTCGTAGTCGGCCTCCGAGAAGCCCAGCGCGCGGAACCGCGCGTACTCCTCGCCCGGGCTCCACATGGGGAAGTCCGAGCCAAACATGATGCGGTCGGGGCCGTAGATCTCGCACAGCTCGCGGGTGCGGCGCTGCCCGAGGTAGCGCATGGAGCTGGACACGTCCAGGAAGCAGCTCTCGTCCTCCATGTACTCGAGCGCCAGGTCCTGCACCGACCACCCGCCAAAGTGCGCGGCGCACACGCGCAGCCGCGGGAACTCGTGCAGGATGCGCTTGGTGCGACTGGGGTGCGAGAAGTCGTAGCGGTAGTCGCCGCAGTGGATGAGCAGGGCAAGGCCGCGCTGCTCGCACAGCTCGTAGAGGTGCATGAGGCGCGGGTCGTCCATGTCGACGCGCTGGGTGTCCGGATGCAGCTTGACGCCGCGCAGGCCGAGCGCCATGGCGCGGTCCAGCTCGCCGGCCATGTCCTCGAAGTCCTGGTGCATGGCGGCCAGTCCCACGAGCGTGTCGTCAGCCGCGCAGGCCCCGGCGATGAAGTCGTTGATCGAGGTCACCGTGGTCGGCTTGACCGCCACCGAGCACACCACGCTGTGCGTGACGGGCGAGGCGTCCCTCATGGCGCGCAGGCGGTCGACGGAGCCATCGAGTCCCTCCATGGGCACGAGGTAGAACTGGCCCACGCTCTCGGTCGCCTTCTGCGAGATCTTGTCGGGGTAGATGTGCACGTGGTTGTCGACGATCGCCATTGCGCCTCCTTGCGGTCTCATGCCGCGACAGTATAGCCCTCGCGGGTTTCGTGCGCGTGAAATGAGGGAGAGGGCTATCCTATCGCCATCGAGAGGAGCCACCATGACCCAGGCGATGAACCCCTACCTGCCCGAATACGAGTACATCCCCGACGGCGAGCCCTACGTCTTCGGCGACCGCGTGTACCTCTTTGGCAGCCACGACCGCGCCGGCGGGCGCGTGTTCTGCCTCAACGACTACGTGTGCTGGTCGGCGCCGGTGGACGACCTGGGCGACTGGCGCTACGAGGGCGTCATCTACCGGCGCAACCAGGACCCGACCAACCGCCTGGGGCTGCGGCTGCTCTTTGCCCCCGACGTCGAGCGCGGGCCCGACGGCCGCTTCTACCTGTACTACGGTTTCGACTTCATGGGCATGCTGGGCGTGGCGGTGGCCGACGCCCCGGCCGGCCCCTACGAGTTCCTCGCGCACGTGTGCTGGCCCGACGGCACGCCCTACGGCCGGCGCGACGGCGACGGCTTCCCGTTCGACCCGGCCGTGCTGCTGGACGACGACGGTCGCGTGTGGCTGTACTCCGGCTTCTACAAGCCGGTGCCGGCGCGCTCGACCGGCGGGAGGCAGCTGAGCTTTGGCGGTGGCTACGTGCTCGAGCTCGAGCCCGACATGCATACCATCAAGGGCGACGAGCGGCTGGTGTTTCCCAAGGAGGGGCCGGGCAGCTTTGCGGGACACGAGTTCTTCGAGGCCAGCTCCATCCGCAAGTACGACGGCACGTACTACTTCGTGTACTCGTCACGCGTGAACCATGAGCTGTGCTATGCCACGAGCGACCGCCCCGACGGCGGCTTTGCGTTTGGCGGCGTGCTCGTCTCGATTGGTGACGTGGGGCTGCCCGGCGCACCCGACGAGGCGCACGCCAACAACTACCTGGGCAACACGCACGGCGGACTGCTGCGGCTGGGCTCGGGCGAAGACGAGCGGCTCTTCATCTTCTACCACCGGCAGACCCATCGCACGAGCTTCTCGCGGCAGGCCTGTGCCGAGGAGCTGCACCGACGCGAGGACGGCGGCCTTGCCCAGGCCGAGGTCACGAGCTGCGGCCTCAATGGTGGGCCGCTCGTGGGGCGAGGCACCTACCCCGCGCGCATCGCCTGCAACCTGTGGGCTGCCGGGCACGAGACCGGCCGCTACGACCTGCGCGAGTCTCGCCGACAGCTGCACGACCATCCCTACGTGACCTTCGACGCGCCGGGCGCCGAGCCCTGCGGCCGTCAGCACGTTGCCAACGTGCGCGATGGTTCCGTGGTCGGGTTCAAGTACTTTGACCTGCGCGGACTTTCACGTGTCGACCTTACGGTGCGCGGACGTGGCACGGGTGAGGTCCTGGTGGCGCGAGACGCGGACTTCACCGACGTGGTCGCAACGGTCCCGCTTGACGGGGACAGGTCGCGCGGCTGGCATGTGGTCTCCGCCCCCGCCGTAGCCCCCGATGGCCCCACCGCGCTCTATCTGAGGCACGACGGCCCCGGCGCCATCGACCTGCTCGAACTCACGCTGGCCTAACTGCGGTTGTTTCGTGATTCCAGCGGTCTGGGCAAGTACGCAACCAATTCCCCTTGGCTGAATGCGTTACGGCCTCTACCTGCGGCGACGTTCCCCAGCCTTGCGCGTTTGCTTGAAGATGGTCTGCGCGTTCACTTATTTCCGTAAGGCAGGGCCCGATACCCTCTCCCCTGACGGAAGGGGGAATCATGGCAATCGTCATCTGCGGGGACTCGGCACAAAAGCTGCTCGAGAAGCTATCAGACAAGGAACGTCAGGCCATCAGTCCTATCGATGCAGAGGACGTCTTCTTCGAGGTGCCTAGTCGGGGAAAGGTTCAAGACCTCTACGACTCCATTTGGGGGGAAGTCGGATCGAAGGTCGACATCCTCGTACGTGACCAGCGGCAACGTCGAGGTGGGAAGAAGGTAACCAACCATGTCTGGAGCGAGGAGATTCCCCCGAAGTCGCTGCTTTCCGTGACCGACGACATCGTCATCCCCACTCCCCTCTTCGACCTCCTAGAGCGAGCAAGGGTTACGTCTTTGTCCCGGATTTCCAAGAGAATCATGGAGCTGACCAGCAAGTTCAAGATTGACGACGCTTCTGAAGACGGTTTCGTGGAATCCCCGCCCCTCGTTACGCGAGAAGAGCTCGAGGACTACTTCCTCACAGCACATCACCTGCGCGGTGTCAGGTCAGTGCGCAAGGCGATGACGTGGTCCCCGCCCATGGCCCGTTCGCCACGAGAGATTGACCTGACGCTCCCTCTCACAATGCCCCTGGAGTTGCAGGGATGCGGAATGCCAGTTCCCGTGCTTAATCACAGGATTCAACTGAAGGGGCGTTCAAAGAGGATGATTGAGAAAGACCAGTGCTTTGTCGATCTGTATTGGCCAGGCCCTCATGGGCAAGATGACTCTTGCGGAGCAGAATACCTAGGCAAGAATCGTCACAAGAACATTGGCGAGGAACTGACCCGGGTGAATGCGCTCGAGTTGGAGGGCGTCGAAATCCAGCTCGTAGCTAACGAGCAGCTCCGTGACGCCGCCCAACTCCTCATTATTGCCAAGCGTATCGCAAGAAGGATTGGGTTCTCCCCGAAAGATGGCATATGGCCCAGCGAATCGGCACTCCAGTCTCTTATTGACGATATCGTTTTGGGATAATTCGTACACGAGAGGTGGACAGACCGGAATACCAGCAGTTGGAAACCGAGGCTTACTCTGTCTCGTGTGGTCCGAGGAAAGACACGGACCACACGAGACAGAGTAAGCCTCGGTTTCCAACTGCTGGTATTCCGGTCTGTCCACCTCTCGTGTACGAATCTGTTCTCGCCAGAAAGGCCTTTCCTCCGTTACCCTGAGTACAAGAGGGAAGGAGCGCCATGCCCAAACGGGAAATCACCAGAAGAGCAGCCCTGCTGGCGACGGGATCAGCCATGTTGTCCTCCTGCGCCGGCGCAGCAGCACTCGTCGGCTGCCAAAGGCCACCTGCGGCTGACGAAGAGGGTGTCCTCGTTCCGCCAGAGGGAGCTTTGCCAGTGTTGACGCCCGTCGACTCCTCGGCTTGGGACGCCACATATTACCAGCCCAAATACACCACACAGGACGAGGCGCGCAGCGCGGGCGAGGACGTCGCGCGACGCGTCGAGGAAGAGGGAGTCGTCCTCCTGCGCAACGTGGACGATCTTCTGCCCCTCGAGCCAGGCGCCAGCGTCTCGCTTCTGGGACGCTCGGCCGTCGACACCATCTTTGGCGGCACCGGCGCTGCGGGTATCGACTTTGACGCCTGCATCCCCCTGCGCGAAGGTCTCGAGCGGGCCGGACTCATCGTGAACGAGCTTGCCTGCGACTGGATCGCCTCCACCGTACCGGACTACCCGCGTGGTGCGGTGGGCCAGCTTGACCGGCCCAACACCGTCTCCCACTACATCGGCGAGATTCCCTGGGACGCCTATCCCGCAGACGTCGTCGACAGCCTGGCGGGCACCGTCGGCATCGTCGTCCTGGGACGGCCCGGTGCCGAAGGCGATGACCTCAGCTTCGACCTGCTTGCCGACCTCGAGGACCCCGAGGTCGAGGCCTTCGTCCCCAACCGCGAGACCGAGGGCTACGTCCCCGGTCAGCACCAACTCGAGCTCACACGCGAGGAGCTCTCGCTCATCGAAGGTGCAAAGGCGGCCTGTGACCAGGTCGTCGTTCTGCTCAACGTGGCCACGACCATGGAGGTTGGCCCACTCGTCGAGGAGGGTGGCGCCTACGAGGTCCCCGCCATCGTCGAGATCGGATTCCCCGGGGCAGTCGGCGCGCTGGCCGTGGGTGACGTGCTCGTGGGGGCGGCCAACCCCTCCGGCCGCACCTGCGACCTCTGGGCAACCGACCTCACGGCCACGCCCAGCTTCAACAACTTCGCCGCCCGCCGCTACGTCGACGTCGACGACCACTACACCCAACTCGGCAGCAACGCCTACTTCGTGGAGTACGCCGAGGGCATCTACGTGGGCTATCGCTACTACGAGACCGCAGCGGCCTTGGGCACCATCGACTACGATGCCGCAGTGACCTTCCCCTTTGGCTTTGGCCTCAGCTACACCAGCTTCGAGCAGACCCTCGATGCCGTCGGCTTCACGGGCGACGACGATGTCGAGGGCGGCCGCGTCGAGGCGACGGTCACGGTCACCAACACCGGCGGACGCCCCGGCAAGGACGTCGTGCAGCTCTACCACAGCGCACCCTGGTCGCCTAGCGACGCCGAGGTGAGCGAGGTCGTGCTCACCGCCTTCGCAAAGACCGACGAGCT
Organism: uncultured Atopobium sp.; assembly: GCA_946647055.1. The sequence goes on from CAMPCT010000029.1 coordinate 12,779, forward strand.
CGCGCCGGGTGAGTCGCAGACGCTCACGCTTTCCTGGACGCTCCGCGACGTGGCAAGCTATGACCCCAGGATTGCCGGCTGGTACCGCGAGGCGGGCACCAACGTGGTGAGCCTGCGCGCCAACAGCCACGACGTCATCGACTCGTGGAGCGAGTACATCCCCGAGCGCGCCTACCTGGAGGACTCGGCAACCGGCGCGAAGGTCGCCAACCGCTTCGAGGACCTCGACGCCTACCTCGCAGCCAACGTGACGCAGCTCTCGCGCGCGGACTTTGCGGGCACCTTCCCCAAGCCGTCACACGACAAGACCACATCCGAGGCGGGCATCGTCATCGAGGAGTTTGACCCACGCAGCGCCGTGAACGAGGCCGACGAGCCGCCAGCAACCGGTGCGCGCAACGGCCTCACCCTTGCCGACCTGCGCGGACGCCCCCTCGACGACCCCACATGGGAACTCCTGCTCGACCAGCTCCGCGAAGGCCAGATGGCGCGGCTCGTGGGTGGGAGCGTCTATGGCAGCGACGAGATCCCGGGCATCGGCAAGCCCAAGACCGTCGAGCCGGACGGCCCCGCCGGCTTTGCCTACGTCTACATGACCGAGGACAAGAACCACGCCGCCTACCCCAGCGGCTACGTGCAGGCCCAGACCTGGAACGCGTCGCTGATGCGCGAGATGGGCGAGGCCCTAGGTGAGGAGGCGCTGGTGTCTGGCTTCTCGGGCTGGTGCGCCCCGGCGCTCAACTGCCACCGCTCGCCCTTTGGCGGTCGTACCTTCGAGTACCTCTCCGAGGACCCCACGCTCGCCGGCTGGCTTGCCGTGGGCCTGGTCGAGGGCATCGGCAGCCGTGGCGTCTACGCCATGCTCAAGCACTTCTGCCTCAACGACAAGGACTCGCGCCGCTGCTGGCACCTGCTCACCTGGGCACCCGAGCAGGCCGTTCGCGAAATCTACGCCCGTCCGTTCGAGATCGTGGTCAAGCACGCACGGCGCACGCTCCCCTACCTGGACGCCGCGACCGGCGAGATGCGCGAGCGCGAGATGCAGGCCACGTCCAGCGTCATGAGCAGCTACAACTACGTGGGAACCACCTGGGCCGGCGGACGCGAGAGCCTGGTCACGGGGCTGTTGCGCGACGAGTGGGGCTTCGAGGGCCACGTCATAAGCGACTGGAGCTTCTACGACTACATGGAGAAGAACCAGGCCATCTACGCCGGCACCGACGTCAACTTCACGTCGCCGCAGGCCACGGGCGAGATGGTCGACCAAACCAGCGCCACGGCCGTGCTCGCCATGCGCCGGGCCATGCATCGCTACCTCTACAGCGTGGCAAACTCCTGCGCCATGAACGGGCTCGCGCCGACGACCGCCATCGAGTTCGAGTAACGGGGTTGCCATCGGGGGCGGGCGCCGATGGCGACCTCCGATGGCAACCCCTCGGAGGCCTGACATTCCTTTTTGGCAGAATCGCAATTTGATAGTCTGACTATCATTTTGCGATTTCGGCCAATACAATTGTCGCGACTCCGAGCCACGCAACCCAACCAAGGCGCAAACCCACGCAGGCAACTCCTCGTCGGTGCCCAGCCCGAAACATTGCTCCCCTATAATGGCCGCACCAACCAGACGAAAGGCCACGCATGGACATCACCCCGCAGGAGGTCGCCGAGACCCTATCGATGGTCTCCGAGCAGAACCTCGACATCCGCACCATCACCATGGGCATCTCGCTCAACGGCTGTGCCGACGAGGACATGGACCGCATGTGCACCAAGGTCTACGACCACGTCACCCACACCGCCAAGGACCTGGTCAAGACGGCCGAGTCCCTCGAGCGCGAGTACGGCATCCCCATCGTGAACAAGCGCGTGAGCGTCACGCCGGTCGCGCAGATTGTCGCCGGCTGCCCCGACGAGGACCTCTCCCCCATCGCGCACGCGCTCGACCGCGCCGCCGCCACGCTGGGCATCGACTTCCTCGGTGGCTTCTCGGCGCTCGTGCACAAGGGCATCGGCGGCGCCGACCGCCGTCTCATCGCCAGCATCCCCGAGGCCCTGGCCACCACCGAGCGCGTGTGCTCGAGCGTCAACGTGGCCAGCCTGCGCGCCGGCATCAACATGGACGCCGTGCTGCTCATGGCCCAGACCATCGTGGAGGCCGCGCGCCGCACGGCCGACCAGGGCTGCTTTGGCGCGGCCAAGCTGGTGGTCTTCTCCAACATGGTCGAGGACTCGCCCTTCATGGCCGGCGCGGTCCACGGCACCGGCGAGGCCGACGCGGTCATCAACGTGGGCGTCTCCGGCCCCGGCGTCATGGCCTCGGCGCTCGAGAAGCTCCCGCCCGAGGCCAACATGATGGTCGTCGCCGAGATGATCAAGCAGACCGCGTTCAAGATCACGCGCGCCGGCGAGCTCATGAGCCGCGAGGCCGCCCGTCGCCTGGGCGTCGAGAAGGGCATCGTCGACCTGTCGCTGGCCCCGACACCCGCCGTGGGCGACTCGGTCGCGCGCATCCTCGAGATCATGGGCGTCGGCGAGTGCGGCGG
>CAMPCT010000030.1 GCA_946647055.1 uncultured Atopobium sp.
GCCGGAAGCTCCTGCTGAGGACGATGATGACGACTATGTCGGTGAGCCTGTGATCATCGTTGGCGCGCCTCCGCTCGAGGAGATTCTCGGGGAGGAGTCCGAGCCGGAGCCCATCGTTGCCCCCGAGTCCGTCGTCGAGCCCGAGCCAGAGCCCGCACCCGAGCCCGAGCCCGAGCTTGAGTTCGTCCCGGCCCTCGAGCCCGTGGTCATCGAGCCCGTGTTCGTCCCCGAGGTCGCCGTCGAGCCCGAGCCCGCTCCTGTCGCTGCGCCGCCCATCGCGTTCTGCTCGCAGTGCGGCAATCACGTCATGCCCGGCGACATCTTCTGCAGCAACTGCGGTAGCCGTCTCGCCTAGGCACCAGCGCAAGGAGTCCCATGTTCTGCATGCAATGCGGGAAGCAAGTCGACCCGATTAACCAATTCTGTCCCTATTGCGGGTCGCGCCTCGACCACCCTGCCATCGAGAACGCCCGGCAGGCGGCCCAGGCGGCTCAGCCGGTGGGGTCTGCCAGGCAGGCCCTGCCCACCTATGACGAGCAGGTCGAGGAACCCGTCCAGGTCCGTCCTCTCGTCAGCCGACCGCAAGGGCAGCAGGACGGAAGGCGCTCTCAGGTGAGGGAGGGCCTCTCGGCCCGTGCCAACACCGTCCAGGCTGCACCCGTCATGCCCAAGCCTCCTGCGACATCCAACCGTGGGGGCATGTCGCAAGGCAACATGGCGCTCCTCGTCGCCCTGGGAGCCGTCGCCCTCATCGCGGTGGTGGCCCTCGCCATCCTGAGGCCCTTCCCGGGCTTCTCCCCGGCGGCTCCCGCGACCCCGCCCGCCTCCGAGCAGCCCGCACAGGACGACGGGCAGGCGACGGATGACACCACCCCCTCGGACGGGCAACCCGCCCAGCAGGATGGGTCGGCTGGCATCGCCGTCCGCCCCGGGCTTGCCGACTACTCCTGGGAGGAGCTCGACCAGATCGCAGAGCTCATCGAGACCTGCGGCACGCGTGCCGAGGCCCTCGCCATCGCGCAGGAGTACAACCTGGTCGACGCCTCCGGGCGCTACCCGTCTGCCACCAAGGACGTCACGATGTCCGACGGCCAGGTCCTGCACTTCCGGCTCGTGGGGGTCTGGCACGACGAGGCCATGACCACCTCGGGCAAGGCCGGCCTCACCTTCCTGGCCACCAACGTCGCCTATCGCCACCGCATGGCGTCCGGCAAGACGACGCCCGGCGGTTGGGAGGGCTCCGAGCTTCGCTCGTGGATGAACTCCGACCTGCTCGCGCTGTTCCCCGAGGAGGTCTCCTCGGCCATCGAGCCCGCGTACAAGTTCTCGAACAACGATGGCAAGACCACCTCTGCGGACTGCGTGACCAGCACGGCGGACCGTCTCTGGGCGCCCTCCATCGTCGAGCTGTGCGGGCCGGTGAGCTGGACCTTCGACTCCGACCCCAAGAACTCCGGCTACTACAACGCCGTGTTCAACGCCGAGGGGGAGCAGTACGCCGCCTTCACGCAGGCGAGCATCGTGAGCGACGAGGACAACGCCGCGCTCTCGTATGGTGGCGAGTGGTGGCTGCGCTCCACCGCCGCCAGCACCGGTCGCGGCCGTCGCGTCAGCGCCTCGGGCAATCCCTCCTCCTTTGGGGACTCCAGTGACGACGTGGGCGTCATCCTCGGATTCTGCCTGTAGGGGGCGATGATGGCCTCATTGCTCATCGCACTCGCCCTCTGCCTGGGGCTGCTCGTCCCGGGACCCTGCGCCATCGCGGCAGAGACCCCGTCTGCCCTTGTCGGTGGCGCGACCACGACATCTGCCCTGCCGGCGGACCAGACCGACGTCTTCCTGTCCGGCTGGGTCGTGACGGGGGAGGGCGAGCGCGTCTACTACAGCCCCGTCACGCATCGCCCCTACACGGGCTGGCTCGTGCAGGGACCTGCCCGCTACTACATTGACGCCGACACGCACCAGGCCCACGTGGGCTGGCTCGACGTGGGCGGCAGGCGCTACTGGATGAGCGACGGCTCCACGGCCCCCGCTGGCGTGATGCTCGCCGACCGCTGGATCGAGGTCGACGGCAACCGCTATCACCTCTCCACGACCGGGGCCGTCGACGTTGGCAGGGTCATGGTCGACGGCGTCATGCGCTACTTTGGCGCCGACGGACGCCAGCTCACCGGCTGGGTGACGGGCGAGGACGGCGGACGGCGCTGGATCAAGGAGGATGGCCAGGAGGCGGCCGGCGAGTGGGTCGAGGTCGACGGCGTCTTCCAGGCCTTCGATGCCGACGGCACCTGGGTCACCATCGAGGGGCTCCTCCCGCCCTACGACGCCGCCAACGTGGCGTCCATGACGGCGCGCCAGCGGGCGGTCGTCGAGGCCTGCGAGGTCGTCGACTGGCCGGGACCCAACCTGTGCGCCGCCTGGGTCTCCGCGGTCCTCGACCGCGCGGTGGGCGTGGGCGTGGGCGGCAACGCCTGTGACATGGCCCGCGCGTGGTGCACCTCTGGGGACCTCGCCGACCTCAAGCCCGGGATGATCATCGCCGTCCCCACCCACTCGCGCACCGAGGCCGGATCCATCTACGGCCATGTGGGCATCTACGTGGGCGGGGGCATGATCGTCGACAGTGCGCGCGACACGAAGCGCCACGTGGCCCTGGGGACGTGGCTCGCCTGGTACGGCGTGACGGAACCGCCTCGGTGGGGCTGGGCCGGGGGAGTGGACCTCTCTGCGTGACCGGGGAGGGGAGCGCCCCCTTCACGCGATGCCTTTTTAGCGAACCCATGTTCGTACCGATATGCGTCCGTCGCATCGGCTATCATCGATGGTGAGAAACCAACGCGCACCGGGAGAGCCCATGGCATTCGTTCACCTCCACAACCACTCCGACCGGTCCCTGCTCGACGGCGCCACGCGCATCAAGGACATGGTCAAGCGTGCGGTCGACCTGGGCATGCCCGCCGTCGCCCTCACCGACCACGGCTACATGTACGGCATCCCCGACCTCGCCCTCGCGGCAGACGGCTACAACAACGACCAGGCCGACTACAAACAGTGGAAGCGCGACGTCGAGTGCTTCCAGAAGGGCAGGCCGGTCGAGGAGCCCCAGCCCGACGCCCCCGACGCCAAGGAGCACGACCGCGCCCACGCCCAGTGGGAGGCGGACGTCGCCGCGTGGGAGCGCGCGCATGACGTCGACGACGTCCGTGCCGTGCGTCCCCGCCCCCTGGTCAAGGCCATCCTGGGCTGCGAGGTCTACTTCACGCCCGACAGCGAGCTGCGCCGCGACCGCAAGCCCGAGCTCTACCACCTCATCCTGCTCGCCAAGGACTACACCGGCTACGTCAACCTCATGCAGATCGTGTCCGACGCCGCAACGCGTGGCATGTACTACAAGCCCCGCGTCACCCTCGAGATGCTCCAGGAGCACGCCGAGGGCCTCATCTGCACCTCCGCGTGCGTCTCGGGCATCATCCCGCGCTCCATCCTGCGCGGCCAGCCCGACGAGGCCATGCGCTGGGCGCGCACCTTCAAGGAGACCTTCGCGCCCGGCGACTTCTACATCGAGATCCAGGACCACGGCAACACCTTCAACCCGCAGAACGAGCGCGGCACGGTGGTCGAGCTCACCGACCGCCAGCTCGACGAGCGCCTGGTGCGCCTGGCACACTCGCTCGACCTCAAGGTGGTCGCCACCAACGACTTCCACTACCTGCTGCGCGAGGACGCCCCCACGCAGGACATCATGATGTGCATCGGCATGAACGCCCAGGTCGACGACGAGAACCGCATGCGCATGCACGGCACCGAGTACTACATGAAGTCCGAGGACGAGATGCGCGAGCTCTTCTCGTGGTGCCCGGAGGCCCTCGAGACCACGCTCGAGATCGCGGACAAGTGCAACGTCGAGCTCGAGTGGGGCAAGATCCTGCTCCCGCAGTACCCGCTCGACCCGGGCGAGACCAACGAGTCCCAGTTCCGCCGCGAGTGCGAGGCGGGCCTTGCGCGCCGCTACGGCGAGAACTGGCGCGAGCGCGAGATAGCGGGCGTCAACGTGCTCGAGCGCTTCGAGCACGAGTACAAGATCATCTGCGACAAGGGCTTCGCCGCCTACTTCCTCATCGTCGCCGACTACGTCCGCTGGGCCAAGGAGCACGGCATCGGCGTGGGGCCGGGGCGTGGCTCGGCGGCCGGCGCCATCGTGGCCTACGCCATGGACATCACGTCCTTCGACCCCCTCGAGAACGGCCTCATGTTCGAGCGCTTCCTCTCCATCGAGCGCTCCGAGATGCCCGACATCGACATGGACTTCGACGACGAGCGTCGCCTCGAGGTCATCGACTACGTGCGCCATCGCTACGGCGCAGACCACGTCACCCACGTCATCACCTACTCCACCATCAAGGCCAAGCAGGCCATCAACGACGCCAACCGCGTCCTGGGCTATCCGGTCTGGCAGGGGCAGAAGCTCTCCAAGATGATCTCCAACGCCCCCAATGCCACGCTGTTCTCCACCATGAACAAGGAGTCCAAGAACCCCGACCAGTACTCGCCCGACTTCGTCGACGCCTACGAGCACGACCCCAACGCCCACCGCATCATCGACGCCGCGCTCTCCATCGAGGGCCTCACGCGCGGCGAGGGCGTGCACGCCTGCGCGGTCCTCATCGCCCCCGGCCCGGTCCACGAGCACGTGCCCACCAAGCTCGACACCAAGGGCGGGGTCGAGATCACCCAGTACGAGGGCCACACCATCGCCGACATGGGCCTGCTCAAGATGGACTTCCTGGGCCTGCGCACCCTCACGGTCATCTCCAAGGCCGTGGCCAACATCCGCGCCAACCACGGGATCACCATCGTCCCCGACGACATCCCCTTCGACGACCCGGCCATCTTCGAGCTCATGTCGCGCGGGCACACCGCGGGCGTGTTCCAGATCGAGTCGGGCGGCATGACGGCCACCATCAAGAGCATGCGGCCCAAGGAGTACAAGCACGTGGTCGCCATGATCGCCCTCTACCGCCCGGGTCCCCTGCAGGCTGGCATGGTGAGCGACTACATCGACCGCATGAACGGCAAGAAGCAGGTCACCTTCTACGACGACCGCCTGAGCGAGATCCTGTCCGAGACCTACGGCACCATCGTGTACCAGGAGCAGGTCATGCAGATCTCCATGGTCATGTGCGGCTTCTCGGCGGGCGAGAGCGACTCGCGCATCCGCAAGCCCGTGGCCAAGAAGAAGATCAAGCTGCTCACCGACACCATGTTCCACTGGGACGACGGCAAGGACGAGACCACCTACGACCACTGGATGAACGGGGCCGAGCGCAACGGCTACCGCCGCGAGATCGCCCAGAAGATCTGGGACGACGTCCTCGAGTTCGCGAGCTATGCCTTCAACAAGAGCCACTCCGCGGGCTACGCCATCCTCGTCATGCAGACGGCCTGGCTCAAGGCGCACTACCCCAAGGAGTACATGGCGGCCGTGCTCACCAGCTACATGGGCAAGACCGAGAAGATCGTCCACTACGTGGCCTCGTGCCGGCGCGAGGGCATCGCCGTCCTGCCGCCCGACATCAACGAGTCCGGCCGCGACTTCACCGCCACGGCCGACGGCATCCGCTTTGGCTTCGCGGGCATCCGTGGCGTGGGCGAGGGCGCGGCAGACGCCATCATCGCCGAGCGCGAGGCGGGCGGGCCCTTCCGCAACCTGCACGACTTCGTCGAGCGCGTGGACACTGCCCAGGCAAACCGCCGCGTCATCGAGGCCCTCATCAAGGCGGGCGCCTTCGACTCGACGGGCTACACCCGCATGCAGTGCATGGGCTTCGTCGACAAGGGCAACCCGGCCAACATCATCGATGCCGCCGCCAAGCGCCAGAAGGACCGCTCCGCGGGACAGAGCTCCATGTTCGACCTCTTCGCCGACGTCGAGGGCTTTGGCTCCGAGGCCCCACCGCCCGATGGCGTCGAGTGGGACCGCCACCTCAAGCTCAACCAGGAGAAGGAGGTCCTGGGCCTCTACGTCTCCGACCACCCGCTGCGTCCCTACGAGTACGCGCTCTCAAAGGCGCGCGACTACGCGATCGCCGACCTCGACGCCACCGTCGAGGTGCCCGACCCCGCGACGGGCGTCCTGCGCAGCCGTCCCAAGGTCGCCGACGGGCGCGAGCTGTGGCTTGCGGGCATGGTGTCGAGCGTGACCAAGCGCGTCACCAAGTCGGGCGACCCCATGGCCATCGTGCGCCTCGAGGACATGGGCGGCGAGGTCGACGTCGTGGTCTTCCCCAAGCTCTTCAAGAAGTCCGCCTCCGTCCTGTCGGGCGAGGTCGACGAGATGACGGGCGAGGCCCTGGGCGACGTCTTCGTCCGCGTGCACGGCGCGTTCGAGCGCTCCGACCGCGGCAACCAGGTCCGTGCGTCCGAGATCGAGCCCATGGAGCTCAACGAGCGCACCAACAGGCCCAAGGTGCTCGAGATCCACATGCCCTCGCGCATGCTCTCGCGCGAGCTCATGGAGCGCCTGCAGGGGCTTTTGGGCGGCTTCCCCGGCCTCGACCGCGTCGAGCTGCGGGTCGAGAGCTCCTCGTCGCCCACCATGCGCCTCGAGCTGCCCGTGCGCGTCGAGGCCCGCAACATGTCACTCTATGCCGGCGTGGCCGACATGATCGGCAGCGAGGGAAAGGTCAGGATCGCCTGACACCCATGGCGCGCCGCAATGGCGCAGGAAGGAACCCACATGTCCAACAAGGGAAAGACCGTCAAGGTCCACTACACCGGAACGCTCGAGGACGGCACCAAGTTCGACAGCTCGCTCGACCGCGGCGAGCCGCTCGAGTTCGTCTGCGGCGCCGGCCAGATGATCAAGGGCTTTGACGCCGCCGTCGAGAACATGGCCCTGGGCGAGCAGGTCACCGTCCGCCTGGCGCCCTCCGAGGCCTATGGCGAGCGTCGCGACGACATGATCATCCAGTTCCCCACCGCGCAGGTGCCCAACGCCTCGCAGTTCCACGTGGGCGACAAGGTCATGCTCCAGGGACCGGGCGGCTACCCCATGCCGGCGACCATCATCGCCATGGACGCCAATGCCGTGACCCTCGACGCCAACCACGAGCTCGCCGGCAAGACCCTCATCTTCCAGATCGAGCTGGTCGAGGTCGACGGCTTTGGCAAGCCGGTCATGGCGTAGCGCCGTCCGCGCATGAGAGGGGAGTACCCCCTCCCATGCGTCATCTGCTACCCTTCTTCCCAAGGAAGGCAACAACGAGAGGAGAGGTCCATGTCCGAGGTCAAGTTCTACCGCCAGAAGGATTCCGATGCCATTCTCGCCGCCGTCGCGGGTTCCGTGGAGGGCCTTGAGGAGATCGTCGCCGGGTCCGTCGACGCCGCCGCCGAGAAGCACGTTCCCGTCGTCACCGTCGAGGACGGCAAGGTCATCGTCCGCGTGGGCGAGGTCGCCCATCCCATGCTCGACGTCCACTACATCGAGTGGATCGCCTTTGCGGATGGCACCAAGCTCGCGTTCAAGTACCTCAAGCCCGGTGACGCCCCCGAGGTCTTCTTTGCGGGCGAGCACGGCACCGTCTATGCCTACTGCAACCTCCACGGCCTCTGGAAGGCCGAGTTCTAGGAGCCTCGCCGGGGCTTCGTGAGCGATGGGGCTGCGAGCATGCGCATTGCCGTGGCACAGATGAACAGCCGTCCGGGGGACTTCGACCGGACGGCGTCTCGTATGGTCGAGCAGTCCCGCGTGGCGGCGTCGCGCGGGGCCGAGCTGATCGTCTTCCCAACGCCCCTGCTCACCGGGCCCGACCCCTGGTCGCAGGGGGAGTCCCTGGGCTTTGCCGAGGACCTCTCGTCCTGCATGGGCCGCCTTGCCGAGGAGCTTGCCTGTCCCGCCCTGGTGCCGGTCGTGCTCACGCCGCCCTCGGGGCCATTCCACGACGCGGTCCTCCTGGCAGAGGGTCGCGTGACGTCCCTCCGCCTGACGGCGCAAGCCCAGATGGGGGCTCCGGTTCCCCAGGCGTCCGGCTTCGAGGGGCGGCCCGACCCCAACGATCCGTCCTATGCGCCGGTCGGCTTCACCCTGGGTGACCTGCGCTTTGGCGTTGCTTTCGACCAGGACGAGCTGGGCTATGTCTGCGAGTCGGGGGTTCCCCTCGACGCCATCTGCTACCTCGAGTCCGGTTGCTTCTGCACGGATGACGAGACCACGACCCTGGCGCCGTCCGTGCCAAATGGTGGCTTCGTGGCCGATGCCGCGAACGCGAGCGCGTGGATCGTCGCCGTGGGGGGCATGGGCGGCTACGAGTCGCAGGTCTTCTGTGGCGGCAGCTTCGTCATGGCCCCTTGGGGCGAGCTCGCATGGGCCGCCCCCTCGTTCGAGGAGGCCCTGGGCGTGGTCGACGTCGACCCCCTTGCCGAGGGTCCGCTCCGCTCGCCCCAGCTCCCCACGCCCTACCAGCGCATGGACTTCCTCTGGGGAGCCCTCGTGCTCGCCATCCGCGACTACGTCCAGAAGCAGGGCTTCTCCGACGTCGTGCTGCCGCTCTCGGGTGACCTCTGCAGCTCCGCCGTCGCCGCCCTCGCCACCGAGGCCCTCGGGCCGGTTCACGTGCACGCCGTCATCTGCGGCACGCAGGACGCCTCCGCCCGTGATGACGCCCGTGCCATCGTGCGGTCGCTGCGCATCGCCTTCACCGAGCTCCCGGATGACGCGCTCCTCTCGGCCGCGGCGGCACTGGGGCTCGCCCTTCCCTCGGCCTCCCCGGATGCTCCCGCCATGTGTCGGGAGCTCTCGCAGGCGGCCATCCGTTGGCTTGCCGGCCGCTCTGGTGCCCTCGTGCTCTCCGCCGCCGACAAGACCGCGCTGGCCCTCGACCCTGCCGCGCACGTTTCCGCCGCCGACCTCGCCCCCTTGGGCGACGTCTACCGGACGGATGTCCTCGCGCTCATGCACCGGCGGGCTGCGGTCTCCTCGGCCATTCCCGCGACGGCGCATGCCCGCCTTGGGCTCCCGTCCGTGCTCGCGGACATGCCGGGTGGGGGAGAGGAGCTCCTCTCGCGCGTCGACGCCTGCCTGCTCATGTACGTCGAGCGGCGCCTCTCGCTGGGACAGGTCGTCGAGGAGCAGGGAGATGACGAGCTCGCCAGGCGCATCCTCGAGCTGCTAGACGCGGGCGAGCGCCAGCGCCGCTCCGTCTCGTGCTATCCCATGGTCTCCGAGCGTGCCCTCTTCGAGCGACGCATACCGCTGGGCTCCGCTTGGTCCGACCGCCTCCGCGATGGTTCGGAGCCAGCGGAGGGATCCCTGGTCGCCCTCATCACGGCCATGCCGGAGCCCTCCCTGACCCCCCGGCCCGAGCCCCGCATCACCACCGGCAACCTGTCCGAGGAGGCATCCCGCCAGGTCGAGGGCCTTCTCGGCATGCTGCAGGACATGGCCTCGGGCGGTCAGCTGCAGGACGGGGGCCTCTGGGGTGACGGGCTCTTCTCCGAGAACTGACGACGGGGACAAGCCGTGAGGCCCGTCCCCGTCGTGTCGTCTGTCCAGCAGGACTATTCGATCGTGGTGTTGGCGCCGGTGGCGTCGGGGGAGTCCCAGACCCAGTCCTCGTCGACGGTCACGTCGTCGCCGTAGATGGTGGTCCAGTCGTCGGCCATCGACACGGTCACCCAACCCTGCTCCTCGCACAGCTCGCGCAGCTTCTCCGCCTTCTCGGGGTCGCCAAACTCGCGCTCCGTGTCGTCGGCCAGGACGAAGAGGGCCATCGCGCGGTTGGGGTTGTCGTTGACGGCATAGGCCAGCATGGCCGAATCGCTCGTGGAGTTGCCCAGCGCGATGACCGGCTGCACGCCGATCTCGCGCCAGATGGCGGTGACCTTGTTCATCTTGAGGTCCTTGATGCCAAACTCCCCGCCAAAGACCAGCTCGTCGTCGCCCAGGCCGTCCCAGGTGTAGTCGAGACCGTCCGTGTCGCCCTGCCCGGTCGCCACCAGCGAGTTGTCGGACCCGATGACCTGGCGCGGCGGGATGTCGATCATGCCGTCCACCAGTGCGCGGGTGACGGTGCGGTCCGACCCGGTGACGACGTAGAAGGTGAAGCCGTTGTCCTGCAGGTACTCGATGACCTCGAGCATGGGCACGTAGAACGCCTCGTCGCGGTTCATGCCCGTGAAGTGCGGGGCAGGCTGCTGGCCAAAGGCGACCGCGTAGTCCCACAGCTCGTCAGGCGTCATGCCGCCATAGGCCTCGGCTGCCATGTGGGCCTGCTTGGACATGCCGTCCGACTGGTAGACGCCCGTGCGTTCGGTCTCCTCGATCTCCTGCGCGACGGCGATCTGCTCCGGCGTGGCCTCGTAGGTGCTGTCGTAGAGCACGCGGTGGACCGAGAGCGCCCAGTCAAAGTAGGTGGGGTTCGTCTCGCAGAAGAGCGTGCCGTCGAGGTCCGAGACCACGATGCGCTCCTCGGGACGGATGTAGTTGGGGCTGGACTCGTCCGTGACGTCCTCGACGTACTCCGTCAGGGCGATGATGGCGGGCGCATCGGGATCCCAGTGGGCGAAGTACTCGACCTCCTCTTCCTCCGCCTCCTCCTCGACGACGGCTTCCTCCTGCTCCTGCGGAGCCTCCTCGGGGGCGGCGTCCTGCTCCTGCGGGGAGCTTGTCCCACAGCCCGTCAGTGCCAGGGCAAGGGTCATGGCTACTGCCGCGATGGTCGCGGATAGCGGCTTTCTCATGTTCGCGCTTCCTTTCTCTTTCGTGTAGGACGATGCCTCGTGTCGCTCAGAGTGCGCCAAGCACCAGCGCCGCCACGTTGACGAACCACACCGTGAGCGTCTGGGGCTCCTCGAGGAGCATGCGCATGACCTCGTCCGCCGGTACCCAGCGCCACTCCGAGCTCTCCGTGGGATCGGGGTCGGGCTCGCCGTCCCACCAGCCCAGAAAGACGTGGTCGAGCTCGTACTCGGTCACGCCGGTGCCAAAGTCGTGACGGTAGACGAAGCTTCCCAGCTCGCGGCAGGGCACCTGCGCCAGGGACGCGACGCCCAGCTCCTCGACCATGCGGCGGGCAACGGCCTCCTCGAGCTCCTCTCCCGCACGGGGGTGCGAGCACACGGAGTTGGTCCAGAGGCCGCCCGAGTGGTACTTGCCCTCGGCACGGCGGGTGAGCAGCAGCTCGGGGCCATCCGAACCCTCGCGCACCAGCTGGACGGAGAACGCGCGGTGCAGGAGGCTACCAAAGTGCGCCTCCTCCTTCGTGGCGGTGCCGACCTCGTGGTCGAGCACGTCGACCAGCACGAGCCGGTCGTCGCGTGCGGTGTCGGTGGCAAAGGCGTCGGTGGGCATGGGTCTCCCTCGGTGCTGGCGTGTGTCGTACCGTCCATTATACGGGGTGGGCAAGGCATGATAAGGAGAATGCGCCTTCGGGCAGACGCGTTCTCACCCCACAAGAAGGAGAACGCGCCGACCAATCGACGCGTTCTCATGAAACGATGCGTTGCGCTCTGTGATCTGGCGGCGTCTTGCCTCATGCCCCCAGGGCGAGCGCCAGCTGGGTGCGGCTCTCGAGACCACTCTTCTCGAGGATGTTCGACACGTGCCGCTTGACCGTGCCCTCGGAGATTCCCAGCTCGCAGGCTATGTGGCGGTTGGTCCATCCCAGCTGTACGAATTGGGCGACCTGGCGCTCGCGGGCCGAGAGGGACGAGGCGTCCATCTCGCGGGCCCCAAGGGACCTGAGCCTTCCCACCACGGCATCGGGGGACGTCACGGGCATGACGATGCGCAGCACGCGGCTTCCGTCGCGGTAGGTGATCTCCATCGTTGGTGACATGTGGGCCTCCTTGCCGGTTCGTGGGGAAAGGGAGGGCCGGCGGCCTGCCAAGCGGCCACCGACCCGGAGGAGAAAGGACGTCGGGCTCTTACATGAGACCAAGCATGTGGAACCAGACGGCCTCGACAAGAGTGGTGAGGAACACGACCGCGGTCAGCGGGATGCCCATCTTCATGCACTCGGAGGCGCTGTACCCGCCGGCATCCTTGCCCACGCCAACCAGGATGGCCAGGTTGTGGAAGGGCAGGACGTAGTGGATGTTGATGGCGGAGAAGACCATCATCGCGATTGCGGTGGGGCTGATGCCGGAGCCGGCGGTGAAGGTCAGGAAGGCCGGGATGCAGATGCCCAGGACGGCCATGACGGAGCCCATGAACATGTGGATGACCACGGTGATGACGGTGATGAGCAGGGTCAGGACGAAGATGTTGGAGGGGACGGAGCTGGGGAGCAGGACGCTGGCGATGAACTGGTTCATGCCGGTCTCGCCGCCCACGGTGCCAATGCCCATGGCAGCCGTCAGGAAGACCAGGGTGTTCATGGGGACGGTGTTCCAGTCGCCGGGCTTGAGGACCTCGCCGATGTAGGGCAGGGCCATGAGGGCGCCGATGAGCAGGGTGACGAAGCCGATGGACAGGCCGGTCATGGAGCCGGTGAGCCACAGGCAGACGGCGATGGCGATCCAGACGATGACGCGCTTCTCGGTGACGGAGAGGCTGCCGAGCTCGTCGGCCTTGGCCTGGACCTCGGCCTTGTTGATCTCGATCTCGTGCTCGGGCTTGAAGAGGAGCAGGTTCAGGAAGAGCGTGCCCAGGGTGGCGACGAGCATGGGGACGCACATGGTGATCATCCAACCGAAGTAGGACAGGTCGCCACCGTCACAGTAGGAGGCCACGAGCGGGCCGAGCGTGGAGTCGCCGGTGATGAGGAACATGCCGGTGGGGGCAGCGGCGGCAAAGACGGTGAAGCCGATCTTGATCTTGTCGGACTCGGACATCTTGGCGGCGTCACACACGACCATCATGACCGCGAGGAGCATGAAGCAACGCGGGAAGGGGTGCGGGATGAGGACCGACAGGACGAGCGAGATGATGTAGATCCAGATGATGAGGGACTTCCAGTTGTGGATGAACTTGATGGCGAACCAGTAGGCGATGCGCTCGCCCAGGCCGGAGCTCTTGACGCCCGCGGCGATGAGGTAGGCACCGATGACCATCCACATGTTCATCGTCGTCCAGGACCTGAAGACGACGGAGGGCTCGGCCACCTTGAACAGGACGAGCAGGGCCAGGTAGATGGCGGAGATGTACGCGGGCTGGGCGACGCCACAGGCCCAGAAGACGACCGTCATGAGGGTGAGGGCGAGGCACTGCTGGCCCTGGACGGAGATCTCGGCGAGGGTGTTGAGCGGGGCGAACCAGATGAGGATGCCGACGAGGATACCAGCTACGAGGCCGATGCCCTTCTTATCGAGCTTCATGGGACTTCCTTTCGTTGGGGCCATGCATGTTTTGGAATATCGCGGCGACGTACATGGCATAGAAGGGGACGGAACGTGCACAAGAGTGGGCCGGCCGGAGCCGGCCCACGTAGAGCTAGGTCATGCAGGGGATGGAGCAGGTGCCCTTAGAGGACGGAGGCCCACTTCTCCTCGTCGATCTCCAGGAACTGCGAGCGGATGAACCTGTTCTTGAGGGAGAACGGCACGGTGGCGTCGTAGATGACCTTGCAGGCGATGCCGTGCTCGCGGATGGAGCCGGAGAACGCGTTGTCGTTGGACGGGTCGAGCACGTGGCAGTGGCAGCCGGGGATGGTGATGATGTCGGTGTCGGCCTGGAAGCGGGTGGTCATGGCCCACATGACGTCGCTCATGTCGAAGATGTCGACGTCCTCGTCAACCAGGTAGCAGGCCTTGAGCTCACCGAAGGCGGAGAAGGCGAGCATGGCGGCGTTGCGCTGACGGCCCTCGTCGGAGGCGGCGCGCTTCTTGAACTGCAGGATCGCGACGAACTTTCCGCCGCCGCAGGGGGCAGCGTGGACGTTGAGCAGGCGGCCGGGCATGGCGGTGTTGACCATCTTGAAGATCGAGGCCTCGGTGGGGATGCCGGCCATGGAGACGTGCTCGTGCGACGGGCCGATGCAGGACTCCATGATGGGGTGCAGGCGGGTGGTGACAGCGGTCACGTTGATGACCGGGCAGACCTTGGCGGAGCCGGTGTAGCCGGGGAACTCGGGCATGGCGTAGCCGTAGCCGTTGGTGTCCTCGTTGACCGTCTCGGTGGCGCTCAGGTAGCCCTCGATGACGTACTCGGCGTTGGCGATGCACTTCTGCGGGATGGTCAGGCAGTTGGCCAGCTCGACGCCCTGGCCACGGATGGCGCCGGCGATCTGGAGCTCGTTGTAGCCAAGCGGCGTGGTGGGAGCCTCGAAGCCGCAGCACATGTAGACGGCGGGGTCAAGGCCGATGTTGATGGAGATGGGCATGTCCTCGCCGCGCTCCTTGTACTGGTCGAAGAACGCGCCCAGGTGACGGGAGCCGGGGGTGATGAACATCGTGAGCTTGGACTTGTCGACGATCGCGAAGCGGTGGATGGTGACGTCGGAGATGGTGTTGTCGGGGTCATTGCCCATGGCGAGGCCCATGGTGATGTAGGGGCCGCCGTCGACGGGGGTGTTGGTGGGGGCGGGGATGATCTTGTGCAGGTCGAAGTCGGCGTCGGTGGCCTTGTACACGACCTCCTGGCAGTCGATGTGCTTGCCGTCCTCGATCATCACGGGCGGGATGGTCTTGTCGAGCAGGGCGCCCATCTCGAGGCCGAGGGTCTTCTCGGGGAGACCGAGCATGGCGGCGACGCGCTTGCGGCTGGCGAGCAGGCCGATGGCGACCTTGGCGTCGTCAAAGCCCTTGACGTTGTTGAAGACCATCGCGGGGCCTTCCTTGGTGGGACGCATGACGGTGCCGCCGGAGCCCACGTGACGGTAGACGCCGGAGACCTCGGCCTTGGGATCGACTTCGACGTCGGTCTCGAGGTACTGGCCGGGCATGGTCTTCAGGAACTCAAGAGCGCTGCGAAGGTCGTGGATCTGTGCCATTTCTTCCTCCTCTTCCCGCCGGGCCCCTGTGCCCGGCTATTGACTGAGGAGAGTTTGCAACTGTGTAGTTGGTATCGGGTCAAGCGAGAATTTCGAAATTCTTCCGTTCACGGCGATATTTATACCGCTC
>CAMPCT010000031.1 GCA_946647055.1 uncultured Atopobium sp.
TGCGCAGCTCGAGCGAGAAGGC
The DNA here is from genome assembly GCA_946647055.1 of uncultured Atopobium sp. The sequence continues at coordinate 23 of CAMPCT010000031.1, forward strand.
CATGTTCTGGTACACGGTCATCTGCGGGTACAGCGCGTAGCTCTGGAAGACCATGGCGATGTCGCGGTCCTTGGGGGCGACGTCGTTCATGAGCTTGCCGTCGATGTAGAGTTCGCCGTCGGTGATGTCCTCGAGGCCCGCGACCATGCGCAGGGTAGTGGACTTGCCGCAGCCCGACGGGCCGACCAGGACAATGAACTCCTTGTCCTTGATGTTGATGTTCACGTCATGGGTACCAACATACCCATTCTCGTACACCTTCTTGATGTCCTTCAGGATGACTTCGGACATATCGTATTCCTCTCTTTCCTATGAGCAAACAGTCTCTGTCGTACGTGAAAGGTCAAACTTCTCGACGTCAATCACGGCGTTTCCGTCTGCACAGAACGTGATGCCGTCTGCGTCCTCGTTGGTGGGCAGGGTGACTGACATCACGTGCGTGCCCCCATTGATGAAGATCTCTGCGCTGTATCGGTCAAGGATCACGCGGAGCCTGAGCTCGTCCGTGTACCTGCCGATGACGCACTTGCGGTGATGCAGGAGGGCACGCCTCGAACCTGAGCGCGTGCGGTCGATCTTGAACTCGCCCTTGGCGGGCTTGAATCGCAGGCTGGTGTAGAACTGCCCGTCCTCGGCAAAGCGAAGGACGAACTGGTGGTAGGGATTGTCAGGGTCAGCAGGGCGAATGGCAATCGAGAGGTCGATGCAGCGGCCCTCCACGCCGTCAAGCGAGAGGATGTCGTTCACCTCGATGTTCTCGTACGCAACCCTGTTGCAGCGGTAGGCATCGAGCTCGCGCACGGGCCACTGGCACAGGGCGCCATCACGCACGGAGAGCTCGCGGGGGATGTTCATCTGACCAAACCAGCGGTCTTCCTTGCCGTAGGCGGTGATGGTGTCCCAGTTCTGCATCCACGCGACCATGATTCTGCGCCCGTCGGGGGCAAGCAGGGTCTGGGTGGCATAGAAGTCGATGCCATGGTCGACCGTGGCGCAGGACTCCTCGACGAACTCCCCGGTCTCCTTGTCGGTGTGCCCGAGGAAGCAGATGACGTTGTTCCCACAGTGGAAGTCATGGCGGACCGGAAGCATGTCCTGCGGGCTCACCAGCAGCACCGAGTACCCGTCGAGCTCGAAGAAGTCGGGGCACTCCCACATGACACCATAGCGACCGTCGTTCCTCAGGAGCGTGCGCTCGTAGCGCCACTCGAAGGCATCGTCACTCGAGAACAGCAGGATGCGACCGCTCTTCTCGGGTGCGCCAAGGCCCGCCACCACGCAACGGTAGGTGCCGTCGTCCTCACGCCACATCTTGGGGTCCCTGAAGTGCCGGGTGTCGATGTCGGATGGAATGTCCGCAGGCCCGATGACCGGGTTTGCGTGCCACTTCTCGTAGTCGACGCCATCGCCTATGGCAAGGCACTGGGTCTGGCGGTCGCAGACCGTCCCGTCGGCCAGGTGTCCGCCCGTGGCAACACCCGTGTACATGAGCAGGTGACGGCCGTCGGGAAGGAACACGGCACTGCCCGAGAAGCAGCCATCCTTGTCATCGTAGGGCATGTCCGGCGCAAGGGCGGTGGGAAGGTACTTCCAGGTGATGAGGTCTTCGCTCACCGCATGACCCCAGTGCATGGGAGCCCACTGGGTCTTGTACGGGTTGTACTGGTAGAAGAGGTGATAGAGGCCATCGTGATACGAGAAGCCGTTGGGGTCGTTCATCCAGCCAACAAGCGGAGACAGATGGAACAGGGGTCGATCGGCATCATCGATGAACTGGCTGTAATACCGCTCATACTCCCTCGCCTCCCACAGTGGCCTGCTCTGTCCTGGCTTCTGCTTCACGCGACAATCCCTTCACTTGCTTCGATGTCGACCTTTTCGCTCTCCCCGCCTGCGGGCGTGCCCACCCCCGAGGAGAGAAGTCAGGGGTGGGCAGGTGCCTTGGTACTTACGCCAGGTACTCGTCGAGGTACTTCTGGTGGATCTCGAGGAACTTCGGGAGGCCGTAGGCTTCGAGGTCAGACTGGAGCTGGTTCCAGCCGGCGTCGTTGAAGCCGTTCATAATGCTGTCGGACTTGAAGGTGTTGATGCACTTCATGATATCGGCCATGAGGTTGGAGACCTCGGTAGTGTCCTCGGTGTTCATGAACACGTTGGGATAGCAGTACTTGCCGTTCATGTCGGGCGTGAAGATGTCCTTGATCCAGTTGAGACGATACTGGGCGTCATCCGGGCAGGTGACGTAGACACCGTAGTAGCTGTCGAGGATGGCGAGCGGGCCACCGACGGACTCGGCCTCGCGGACCTCGACGGGGGAGGCGTCGCCGAGCGGCGCGTGCTGAAGCATGGGCTCGCCAGCGGAGTTGGTGCCCATGACGAAGATGTCGAAGTCGTCGTCCTCACCATAGGTGCCCCAGTTGTTCTGCGGCGACTGCATCGGGTCATACATCTTGTCGAGCCAGGAGGCGACGAGCGCGGGGTTCTTGGCGGCGGCGGTGATGACGCAGCGGCCACGCTGGAAGCCAGAGGTGAAGGAGCCGGTCTGCGGGGTGATGTTCTTGGTGTCAGCCTGCAGCGCGGGCAGCGGCACCCAGCCCTCGCCGGCGATCAGGTCGTCCATGCTGACCTGGGCGATGTTGGCGACGTCCCAGGAGAAGAGCACGCCGTAGCGGCCGCTCTTGCCCTTGGCGACGTAGGTGGACCACTCCTGCGTGAAGGCCTCGGCGTCGATGAGGCCCTCGCTGTAGAGCTTGTTCAGCCACTCGGTGCCCTTGCGGAAGCCCTCGAGGTTGGCGACGCAGACGACCTTGCCGTCGTCGGTCACGGCGATGTGCTTGCCGCGGTCGGGGTCGCCAAGGCCCTCGCCGAAGCCGTTGATCAGGATGTAGGGATCCTGGTCGCCGTCGTTGAGGATGCAGGACATGGGGATGACGTCGCCGTCGATGCCGAACTCGGACTTGAGCTGGGCGGCGTTGTCCTTGAAGGCGATGAGCGTCTGCTCGAACTCGTCGATGTTGGTGGGAAGGGGAAGGCTCAGGAAGTCAAGCCAACGCTTGTTGATGAAGGGCATGTTGCCGATGGTCTGGATGGCGGTCTTCTCGTAGCCCAGCTGCTCGATCCAGGGAAGGGCCCAGATGTGGCCGTTCTCGTCGGTGCACATGGTGCGGTACTCGGGAGCCTGCTCGAAGACGGACTGCAGGTTGGGCATGAAGGTGTCGATGAGCTCCTCGACGTTGATGATGACGCCCTGCTTGGCGTACTTCAGAAGCTCGGTGTCTCCGAAGCCAGCGTTGAAGACGAAGTCGGGAAGGGTGTTGATGTTGGACATCTCGAGCGCGATCTTGTCGCCCCACTGGTCGCTCTGGATGGTCCTCCAGTCGATGTGGACGTTGGTCTCCTCCTCGAGGCGCTTGAAGATGGTGCGGTTGTTGGGCTCGGACTCGGTGCCGGCAGGATAGTTGGTGAGGCCGGAGAGCGTGGCGGTCTCGGCAAGCGGCAGGGTGACGTCGTCGGGGTTGACCTCGGAGACGTCGACGGCGTCGCCGCCGCCGCCACCGGCACCGCCGCCGCATGCGGCGAGCGTCGCGGCGCTGGCAGCAGCAGCCATGGCGAGGAAGGAACGACGGTTGATGTTCTTCATGATGTAAGTCCTCTCTTCGTGCTATCGGATGATCGAAGCGATCGTTAACCCTTGACGGCACCGGCCATGATGCCGTTGTCGAAGTAGCGCTGGAAGAACGGGTACATCACCAGGAGCGGGAGGCTCGAGATGATGATCGTCGCGTACTTGAGCAGCTCGGCGAGCTGGGCGCGCTGAGCGGTGCTCTGCATGTCCGAGACCATGCCGGGCTCGGGCTGGTTCTGAATCAGGATGGAGCGCAGGACCAGCTGGAGCGGCTGCTTGGCGGCGCTGTTGAGGTAGATCATCGCGTCGAAGTAGCTGTTCCACATGCCAACGAAGTTCCACATCGCGATGGTGGCGATGATGGGCGTGCACACCGGGAGCAGCACGCGGAAGAAGTAGACCATCTCGTTGGCGCCGTCAATCTCGGCGGCTTCCTGCAGGTCCTTGGGGATGCCCTGATAGTAGGTCCTGGCGATGATCATGTTGTAGACGCCGAACGCACCGGGCAGGATGATGGCCCACATGGAGTCGAGCAGGCCCAGCTTGCTGATGAGCAAGTAGGTGGGGATCAGACCGCCGCCAAAGAACATGGTGATCATGAAGATGAGGTTGAAGAATCCCCTACCCTTGAAGTCGGCGCGAGACATAGGATAGGCGGCCAGGAGCGTGACCACGACCGAGACGACCGTGAACAGCACCGAGTAGATGATGGCGTTCTTGAAGCCGACCCAGATCTGCCCGTTGGAAAGGACGCGCTCGTACGCCGTGGTGGTCCACTTGCTGAAGTCGAAGGTCAGGCCCTGGTTCTGAAGGGTCACCGGGTCGACGAACGACGCCAGGATGATGTAGACCATGGGCAGGACGATGGCAAAGCAGAACAGGCCAAGGAGTGCATAGCCAACGATCAGGATTGCCTTGTCCTCGGAGGGAAGCTTGGCGAACTCGCTCTTCTTCTTAGTAGCCATGATGCCCCCTTCCTTAGTACATGCCCTTGCCATCGTTCATCTTCTTCACGATCTGGTTCATCGTGATGAGGAGGATGACGTTGATGACGGTGTTGAACAGTCCGACTGCGGTCGAGAAACCGTAGTTGCCGTCGAGAAGACCGACCTTGTACACGTAGGTCGAGATGATCTCGGAGCTGGCGAGGTTGAGGTCGGTCTGGAGGGCGTATGCCTTCTCGAAGCCGACGCTCATGATGTTGCCGACGCTCATGATGAACTGGATGAGCACGGTGTCCTTGATGGCAGGCCACTCGACGGCCTTGATCTGCTGGATGATGTTGGCGCCATCGATGACCGCGGCCTCCTTGAGGTCCTTGCTCGCGTTGGAGAGGGCGGCGGTGTAGATGATGGAGCCCCAGCCTGCGCCCTGCCAGATGCCCGACGCGATGTAGATGGTGCGGAAGGCTGCTGGCATGGTCATGAAGTTCCAGTTGGTGCCGAGCAGCATGTTGATCAGGCCCGTGGGCGAGAGGAGGATGCGCACGATACCGCAGAGAACGATGACCGAGATGAAGTTGGGCATGTAGAGGATGAGCTGGATCTTCTGCTTGATCTTGGTGCTCAGGATGCGGTTGAGCAGGAAGGCAAGCAGGATCGGCGCGGGAAAGCCCCACAGGAGGCCGAAGATGCTCAGCTTGAGCGTGTTCATGAGGTAGCGCATGAAGTCGGGAGACCTCAGGAAGCGCTCGAAGTGCGCGAAGCCGACCCACTCGCTGCCGAAGACTCCGCGGAACGGGTTGTACTCCTCGAATGCGATGAGGATGCCGCCCATCGGGATGTAGCGGAAGATGATCGTCAACAGGAACGCCGGCATGATGAACAGGGCATACAGCTGCCAGTGCTGACGAACGTAGTTCAGCGTCCCCTGAAGGCCTCCACCACCCTTCTTTACATCCCTCGCCTTTGCAGATACGTCTTTTGCCATAGCGTCCCCCTTCTGTTGGCAAAGCCCAGTAGCCCGGGTTTGTGCATTTTCATACCAAAAATGCACAAGAACAATAGAATTAGCATATGTAGAAAGTGTACGTATGTCAATAAAATGCTGGCAACGAATGATGCATTTGCACGGTTGTAGGGGGTGAATGGAAGCCCGCGCGGAGCTCCGGTTCACTGGGACACCACACCTCGCCCCGTGTTCCCAAAGTTAACGCCGAGCGGACGCGGCCCGTGGGCGTGAGAGGCCCTCGCCGCATGCGGCACCTTCGTATCACCCCAGTCGACAAGCACGGCCAGAACCTGCGACAATTACCCCAGCCAACGATGGGGGGAGCAACCATGGTCAAGCTCGTGCTGTGCGACATCGATGACACCCTGAGTACCGCACGCGACGCGTCGGCGACGCCTCGTGCGCTCGCCGCAATCAAGGCGCTGCAGGCGGAGGGTGTCGAGTTTGGCGTTTCGACCGGACGCGTCCCCGCCGTCATGCCGCGCTTCTTCGGCGATGCGAGCGAGTGCTGGCAGACGGGCATCTACACCAATGGCAAGCAGGTCCTGCTCGACGGCGAGAAGATCTACGAGTCGCACGTCCCCAAGGAGCCCCTCATGCACGTGGTCGAGCTCATCGACCAGATTCCCGGTGCGTTCCTCTTCGTGAACCCCAAGATCGAGGACAGCAACCAGGGCCGCTTCGTGGGCGTCCACATGGACGAGGCCACAGCCGAGCGCGCGAGCGAGCTCACGCACGTCTCGGTGAAGGCGAACTGGGACATGCCGCCGGAGGTCCTCACGGGCTGCCTCATGTACCTCCCCGGCGACGCCGAGGAGTACGCCCGCCACCGCGCCTGGCTCGAGCCCCAGACGGAGCTTGCCATCAGGCCGGCGTACTTCAACTTCTTCGACGTCCTGCCCAGCGACGTCAACAAGGCGACGGGGCTTGCGATTCTCCTCGAGCGCATGGGGATAACCCCCGAGGAGGTCATGGTCTTTGGTGACTCCGAGAACGACCTCGAGATCATGCGCGTGGTGGGTCATCCCGTTGCGGTGGCCAACGCGTCGCCCGAGTGCAAGGAGGCCGCGCGCTGGCACGTCGGACCGTGCCACGAGGACGGTGTCGCGATCGCGCTCGAGCAGCTCGTCGAGGCGCTGCGGACCGGCGGGATCGCCGAGTTCATGCGCTAGGCGGATTGGCTGGGCTGTCGTGGCCTACGCGATGGCCCGGCCCCGTTGTGGACGTTCTCGCAGACACCAGGACGTCAGCCTGGGCATGGCACAATAGCCCTTGCTGCCAACTAGAAGGGAAGCTCGCGTCATGTCCCAACGCTCGTCCGCACCACTCAACGCCTCCACCATCCGCCGCACCCTGTCCTGGTTCTGGTGGGTCACCAGGAAGCGCCCGTTCGCCGCCTTCATGGCGGTCTTCACGTCCGTTGCCTACACGGCGCTGCTCAACTACGCCAACACCTACGTCATGGGCCTCATCGTCGACCGCGTGCAGGCAAGCCCCGTCACCGCCGACCAGGTCTTCCACGTGTTCGCCCCGTACGTGATCGCGCTCCTCTTGGTCAACGCCTTTGGCCAGACCTGCTCCAAGCTCCAGGACTGGTCGGTCATGCAGCTCGAGATGAACGGCAACTACCACCTGGCGCGCCTGTGCTTCGACACGCTCTCCAACCAGAGCATGACCTTCCACACCAGTCGCTTCGGCGGGTCGCTCGTGAGCCAGACCAGCCGCTTCATGGGCGGCTACGTGGCCCTGGTCGACGTGGTGGTGTACTCGCTCATCCCCACCATCGCGTCAATCGTGTGCACCATCGTGCTGCTGTGGCCGGCGAGCCCCGCCTTCGTGTGCGTGCTCTTCGTCATGCTCACCGTCTACGTCGTGGTCGCCTACACCATGTACCAGCGCATCCTTCCGCTCTCAGCCGCCACGTCGGCAGCACAGAACAAGCTCTCGGGCGTGCTCTCCGACGCGGTCACCAACATCCTGGCCGTCAAGACCTACGGGCGCGAGGACTACGAGCGTGGGCTCTTTGACGAGGCGGACGGCGAGGCCCTGGCGGCAGAGCGCGTGAGCATGGCGGCCATGATGCGCCGTGGGGCCATGACGAGCACCCTCATCACCGTGATCATGTTCGTGACCAGCATCTTCGTGGTGGGTGGCAACGCCTGGTACGGCATCTCGGCCGGCACCCTGGTGATGATGTTCACCTACACCTACAACCTGTCTATGCGCTTCAACTACATCAACTCGATGATGCAGCGCATGAACCGCGCGGTGGGCGATGCTGCCGAGATGACCCGCATCCTGGACGAGCCGCGCCTGGTGGAGGACGCGCCGGATGCGGCCGAGCTGGCCGTGACCGACGGCGCCATCGACTTCTGCGACCTGTCCTTCCGCTACCTGGACGCCGCCGAGGGCGACTACGTGTTCCGGGACCTCACGCTGCACGTGCCCGCTGGCCAGCGCGTGGGCCTGGTGGGACGCAGCGGAAGCGGCAAGACCACCCTCACCAAGCTCCTGCTGCGCCTCTCCGACGTCCAGCAGGGTCGCATCCTGGTGGACGGGCAGGACATCTCGGTCTGCACGCAGCAGTCCCTGCGCCGCCAGATCGCCTACGTGCCGCAGGAGGCGCTGCTCTTCCACCGCTCCATCCGCGAGAACATCGCCTATGGCCGCCCCGACGCCACCGAGGACGAGATCCGCGAGGCGGCGCGGCTTGCCAACGCGCTCGAGTTCATCGACCGCCTGCCTGCCGGCATGGACACCATGGTGGGCGAGCGCGGCGTCAAGCTCTCCGGCGGCCAGCGCCAGCGCGTGGCCATCGCCCGCGCGATACTCGCCGACTGCCCCATCCTCGTGCTCGACGAGGCCACGAGCGCCCTCGACAGCGAGTCCGAGGCTGCCGTGCAGGGCGCGCTCGAGAACCTCATGGCCGGTCGCACCTCCCTCGTGGTGGCCCACCGCCTCTCCACCGTGGCCTCGCTCGACCGCATCGTGGTGCTCGAGGACGGGGCGATCGTGGAGGACGGCACCCATGCCGAGCTGTCCCAGGCGGGCGGCGTGTACGAGTCCCTCTGGGACCGCCAGACCGGGGCCTTCCTCGAGGCGGAGTAGACCCGCGCCGTGCGTGGCCTGGCCACGGCAGCCTGCAGCATCCGCCCGTGATGCGCTATCATGTGCTGGCATTTCCCAAGCCGCACGCAATCCGTAGGAGCCATACCTTGAAGTCCTTCTCGACCAAGCACCCCATCGCCTTTGGCGTCATCCTCTTCTTCGTCGCGCTCTTCGCCGCGGTGATTCCCACCGCCGTCATAGGTGGCGGCGCGATATCCACAGACGTCGCCGGGGCCATCGGTCGCATCCTCGTGGGGCTCGTCCTCATCGTTGCGTTCCGCTCGTGCCTCCACTGGGACAGGTCCTTCTCGGCGCTGGGGCTTGCCCTCCCCGTCCTGGGCATCGTGGCCTGGAACGTCGTGTACCACCTCATGTCGGGGTCTGGGTTCGTCACCCCCAGCGCCCTGCCGGGCGCCGTCCTGTGCGGCCTTGCCCCTGGCATCTTCGAGGAGGTCATCTTCCGTGGTGTCCTCATCGACAAACTGCGCGAGAGCGGCAAGGGCCCCTGGTACGTGCTCGTCGCGTCTTCCCTGGTGTTTGGCCTGATTCACCTGACCAACGCCGCGGGCATGGACCTTCCCAGCCTGCTCGTCCAGGCGCTCTACTCGACCGTCGTCGGCCTGCTGCTTGGCGCCATCTACCTCAGGAGCGATGACATCGCGACCGTCATCCTCGCGCATGCGGCGATAGACCTCTCCAACCAGGTCTTCGCGACCCAGCCCGCGACCTCGAGCATCCCGATGGTCATCGCCTTCGTGGCGGTGCTCGTCGCGCTGCTCGCCTACGCGCTCTGGCTCATGCGGGAGGTCCCTGCCGCCCAAGGGCAGGACAGGCACTAGCCCCCAGAGGCGCCGCGACTACCACCCCTTGACGAAGGCGATCATGTTCTGCTCGTCGACACGCACGTAGGACAGGTCGTCGGTCATGCGCTTGACCATGAGGATCCCCAGGCCGCCGATCTGCGCCTCCGCGATGGAGGTAGGCACGTCCGGGTCGTCGTGGGCCAGTGGGTTGAACGCGACGCCGTAGTCGGAGAGGCACACCGTCAGGGCGCTGGGGTTGGCGTTGTAGATGTACTCGAGCGTGGCGGTGCCCGGCTCGTCCAAGTCGCGATAGGCATAGTTGCAGACGTTGACGAAGAGCTCCTCGATCACGATGTCGATCTGGTTCTGCGTCGAGAGCGGGCAGGAGCGGCCGCGCAGCGCCTCGTGGACGAAGTCGAGCAGGACGTCGAGCTGGTCGAGCGTCGCGGGGACCGTGATGCCGGCCGTCGCCTGGGGGGCGACGCCGTACTCGAGCGAGAGCATCGTGATGTCGTCGGACTGCTCGGCACCCTCCGCCCATCGCGCGAGGTCCGAGCGCACGGCCTCGATCATGGGACGCGGGTGCAGCGAGGCATGCGAGGTCAGGAAGGCGTGGAGCCGTTCGTCACCATACTGCTCGTCGTTCGCGTTGAACGCCTCGTTGACACCGTCGGTGAAGAGGAACAGCTCGTCTCCCTGCGACAGCGTGATGGTGCTGCTGCGGTACTTCGCCCTCTCGTAGGATCCCAGGAAGAGTCCGCCTCGCGTCTTCAGCCACTCCCAAGAGCCGTTGTGGCGCAGCAGCGGCGGGTTGTGCCCGGCGTTGACGTAGGTGAGGACGCCGGTCTCGTAGTCCAGCGTCGCCGCCCACACCGTCACGAACATGCTCGCCTCGTTGCCCTGGCAGAGCTGCCAGTTGGCCGTCTGGACCGCCTCGGAGAGCGACATGCCGCTGGTCATGTAGTTGGAGAGCTCCGCCTTCGCCGCCATCATGAAGAGCGATGCGGGGATTCCCTTGCCCGAGACGTCCGCGACGAGGAAGCCCAGCGTGTGGTCGCCCACGAGGAAGAAGTCGTAGAAGTCGCCGCCCACCTCGCGCGCGGGGTTCATGCTGGCGTAGATGTCGAAGGCCCCCACCTCGGGGAAGGGCGGGAAGGTGCTCGGGAGGGCGCTCTCCTGGATGGCACGCGCATAGCCCAGCTCCCGGTCGATGCGGGACGCCTCGGCGGAGATGGCACCGCGCAGGGAATCGACCATCTCGTTGATGTCGTCGGAGAGCGAGATGAACTCGGCGTTGTTGCGTACGATCACCTCCGCCTCGAGGTCCCCCTGGGTAATCTGGTCGAGCGTGTCGTTGACCTTCCAGATGTTCCGCACGACCTCGTTGCGGATGAGCAGGTAGACGGCGATGAACAGCATGGCGAAGATGATGGCCTCCATGAAGGCCATCAGCAGCACGGACGCGTCGCGGCTCTGCTCGGCCTCCACCGCCGGTTGCATCGCGAAGAGCAGGAAGCCCTCCACGTACTGGTAGGACACGTAGTGAGCCTCCCCCTGGATCGTGCATGCGAAGATCGCGCCAGGGGACTTCTCGCTCGCCTCAAGGAGCAGGGTGTCAACGTCAGACTCGTCAAGGACGATGTCCGAACGCGTACCGACGACCTCCCCGTCCTGCGAGAGCACGACCATGCTGCCGTCCTGCCCCACATGGCGGTTGCGCACGCTGTCCTCGACGTTGCCGCTCAGGTCGTCCAGGAACCGCGCCGCGTCGTAGCCCACTTGTACGAAGCCGTCGGCGATGCGGACGCCCGCATACTTGCGCCAGGTGTTCTCGTCAAAGGCGATCGGCCGATAGCTCTGGACCAGCTGGTTCGTGTCCCCGTCGAGCAGGACGAGGAACTCTGCAGACTGCGCACCGGAAGCCATGTCGAAGCCCATGAAGCGCTCGTCGCTCGTGGCGACGATGATGCCGTTGGCGTCGACCACGTTGATCTCGGAGACGTCATACTCCTCGATAAGCTCGTCGATCAGCTCCTGTGTGGCCATGTCCGTACTGGGAATGGCGAAGGCCACCCTTCGCGTGATGACGATCAGGTTGTCGTCGGAGACCTTCGAGATGTCCTCCTCGACGTCCGTCAGGGCGTTCAGGAGCATGGTGCTCGTGCGAGAACGCGACATGCTGCCCTGGAACACGTACGTGAACAGGGACGAGATGACGAATCCTATGACGATGACGACGAGCAGATGCGTCTGCACCACCTGGGCGATGCTGGGCACCTCGGCACGCTCGCGCGGCCACTCGCCGGCCATCCGCGCCAGCACGACCGCCGCGAGCGCGACGGCGATGCCGTTGCAGCCGATCATGGGGAAGGTGCAGGCACGTACGACGAAGTATGCCCGTGCGGGGTCCCCTGGGTTGGTGAGGATGACGAGCATCAGGTGCAGGACCTCGATGACGATGCCCGTGGCGCAGGCGAGCGGCCAGCTGGGCTTCCGCTCCTCGAAGATGTACTTGCGGAGCATCGCCGCATAGACACCCGCAGCGCAGGTCGCCACGCTACAGGCGACGCGGGTGAACATGCCGCGGCCCCAGAGCGCCGCGAACCACCGCTCCACACCACCGATGAAGCCGGCGATGATGCCCGCGGGACCTCCAAAGAAGAGGCCGGCGACGATGGGTGCGGCGTCACGGACGTTCATGGTGGCGTCTTGCGTGGCGATGCCGAATTCCGTGCCCATGACCGCAACCACGCCAAAGACGATGCCGCAGAGGACCTGCCAGGGCCAGTACCCAAGGTCTGCGGCCCTCCCCTTCCTCAGTGCCGTGAGGCATACGCTGACCAGGGCAGGCATGAGGGTCGCCAGCGCGAACTGCGCGATGATGCCTGCGTCCATTGGTTCTCCCATCCCACGTCCGAGGGGCTCGACCGCCGCCAGGACCTCGCATGCGGTGTCCCGGCAACCGGCATTCATATATACGATATTGTCGCACGGCATGCCAACGGCACACCACGTCGTCGTACAAAAAGGGGGCCATCGGCCCCCTCGGAACACGCATATGGGAAGTGTGCGACAGCGGGAGGGACCTCGCTGTCGCACCGTCTCGGCGCCTACGCCATCAGCAGCTCGTCGGGCAGGCTCGCAACGTACTCGCCCAGCTTGGCAAGGCCGGCCTTGAAGTACTCGACGTCGCCAAAGCCGTAGCCGATGCGGAAGCCGTGCTCCATGTTGAAGCACATGCCGTGGCACACGAGCGCCCCGGTCTTCTCGAAGAGGTCCTCGCAGAACTCCTTGGTGGGGATGTCCCAGTCATAGGTGAGGAAGCTCGTGGAGCCGTGAGACTGGCAGGCCAGGTGCAGGTGCGGCTGGCCCTCGAGCCACTCGTTGAGCGCGGCACGCCCCTCCTCGCAGATCTTGCGGTTGCGCGCGAAGAGCGCCTCCTTGTGCTCGATCACGATGGCGGTGAGCAGCTCGGTGATGGGGCTCTCGCAGATGGTGTTGAACGAGCGCAGGTTCTTGATGACGTGCGTGAGGCCAAGGTCGCGCGTGGCGATCCAGCCGGTGCGCAGGCCCGCGCACGAGAAGACCTTGGAGGTGCCGCCCGTGGAGATGCCGCGCTCGTAGACGTCGACGATGCTCGCCATGTAGCCCTCGTCGAGGCCGCGGTAGATCTCGTCGCAGACCACGTAGGCGCCGACCGGGCGGGCGATTGCGGCAAGCTGCTCGAGCTCGGAGCGGTCGAGGGCATAGCCCGTGGGGTTGGAGGGGCTGGTCAGGAAGATGGCCTTGGTGTGGCCATCGACCATGTCGGCGAGCTTGCGGAAGTTGATGCCAAAGCCGTCCTCGGGACCACACACGTACTCGCGGACCTCACAGCCCAGGGCCTCGGGGATGGAGACGAACTGCTGGTAGGAGGGGACGACCACGATGACGTTGTCACCCTTCTCGCAGAGGGCGTAGCAGGTGAGGGCGTTGGCGCTCGTGCCGCCGTGCACCACCATGACGTTCTCGGGCTGGATGGCCGGGGTCTCGAACATGGTGGCGAAGGCCTCACGCAGGCGCGGCATGCCCTCGAAGTAGCCGTAGTGCAGGCTCATGTGGGCGAGCTCGTCGAAGACCTCCTCCTGGGACACACCGCAGATCTCGAAGAGGTCCTGCATGTTCATGGGCTTGCAGCAGCTGGAGCCCATGTTGTAGGTCGCGACGGCGTCCAGGGGGTTGAGCCACCACTCGAGCTCGAACTTCTCGATGTTCATTCTGGAATCCCTTCTGTCATGCGGCGTCTCCGCCGCCTTCCTCCTGGTTGTTGGTTGGTGCTAGAGCTCGACCGTGGTGCCCACGCCCTCTGCCTCGGCGCGCGCGACGATGCGCGCGATGGTCGCGAGGTCCTGGAGCGACAGGCCCGTGGAGTCGAACACGGTGATCTGGTCGGCAGAGGTGCGTCCCGCCGTGGCACCCGCGATGACAGCGCCAATCTCGTCGAGCTGGTCGGGAAGCAGCCCTTGGGCGTACGGGATCTCGCACTCCCCCACCGTCGTGGCCTGGCGGACGTCATCGACGACCACGCGAGCGCTCGCAAGCAGCTCGGACTCGACCTCCTGCTTGCCGGACTTGTCCGCCCCCACGCACGAGAGGTGCGTTCCCGGACGGACCCACTCGGCGCGCAGGTAGGGCTCGTAGCTGGGCGTGGCGGTCATGATGACGTCGGCCTGGCGCACCGCCTGCTCGAGACCGGCCGTTTCGAGCGCGGGGGCGGTGATGCCACTGCCCGCCAGCAGCGCCGTGAGCTCGCTCGCGATGGTGACGAGGCGCCCCTCGGCCGTCGCGCCGCGATGCGGGTTGGTCACGATGACCCGCTCGAGCTGCGGAAGCGCGACAAGGTTTGCCGCGATGAGGAAGGGGCACAGCCCACCGTCGCCACAGACGACGAGCGTGCGCGAGTCCTCGCGCGCCAACCACTTGGCACCGACGGCACCCGCCGCGCCGGTACGGAAGCGCGTGATGGGCATGGCGTTGAGCACGGCCTTGGGGGCGCCAGTGGCGTAGTCGAACACCAGCGAGGTACCGTGGTAGACGGGAAGCCCCTGCTCGGGGTTGTCGTAGTAGCAGCTGATCGCCTTGAGGCCCCAAATGCCGTCGCCGTCGAGGTTACCGCTCTTGAGGTCCATGTCGCGCACGCCCTCACGGAAGTCGTGATAGAGCAGCGGCCAAACCGAGCCGGTGCCGGCGTGCTTCTGGGAGTATGCGGCCTCCACGGCCTCGATGGCCATGGGGACGGTGACGAGGCCGCGCACCTCGTCCGCGTTGAGGATCCGAATGGTGTCCATGATGTCCTCCACCAGGTCGTCGGGCATGGGCGGACATGGCCCCACGACGGGACCGACCGCACATGCGCTTGTCTCCAGGAAGAGGCCAGGCGGAGACGGAGCGGGACACGCGTTGTCCCGATTCCGTCCC
>CAMPCT010000032.1 GCA_946647055.1 uncultured Atopobium sp.
ACCGGCTGCTTGGAGGCGTTCTTCCAGCCACGGGCCTGCCACCCGGCAATCCAGCGCTTGTTGAAGGCGTTCACCAGGTACTGCGAGTCGCTGTGGAGCTCCACCTCGCAGGGGCGGTTGAGCGCCTCGAGCGCGGCGATGGCCCCCATGAGCTCCATGCGGTTGTTGGTGGTGAGCCGGTAGCCCGCCGAGAGCTCGCGCTCGTGCGTGGTGCCGCCCGAGTCGACGAACGACAGGACCGCCCCGTAGCCACCCGGACCGGGGTTGCCGCGCGAGGAGCCGTCGGTGTAGGCGACCACATGCGGGAGCTTCGCTGCCACGCGTCCTCCCCTACTTTGCCTCGGCCCAGGTGGGGCCATAGGAGACGTCAGCGATGAGCGGCACGCGTAGGGTGGCCACGCCCTCCATGGTCTCGCGCACGAGCGCCGAGAGCGCCTCGACCTCGTCGACGGGGACCTCGAAGTCAAGCTCGTCGTGGATCTGCAGGACGAGCCGCGAGCGCAGGCCCTCCTCGCGCAGACGCGCCGCGACGCGCACCATGGCGATCTTGACGATGTCGGCCGCGGAGCCCTGCATGGGGTGGTTCATGGCCGTGCGCTCGCCAAAGGAACGGGCCTGGAAGTTGCGGGAGTTGATGTCGCGGATGTGGCGGCGACGCCCGTACATGGTGCTCACGTAGCCGTGCTCGCGCGCGAAGGCGACCGAACCGTCCAGATACGCACGGACGCCCGGATAGGCCTCGAAGTAGCGGTCTATCATGGCCTGGGCCTCGTTGCGGCCGATCTTGAGGGAACTGGCCAGGCCATAGGCCTGCTGGCCGTACACGATGCCAAAGTTGACGGCCTTGGCGCGGCTGCGCAGCTCGGGCGTTACCTGGTCGACCGGCACGCCAAAGACGCGGGCAGCCGTGGCGGCGTGGAAGTCGGCACCCTCGTTGAAGGCCGCGACCAGGTGCTCGTCGGCCGAGAGGTGCGCGAGCAGGCGCAGCTCGATCTGGGAGTAGTCGCAGGCCAGGAAGACGTGCCCCTCGGGGACCGTGAACGCCTGGCGCACGCGATGGCCGAGCTCTGAGCGGGTGGGGATGTTCTGGAGGTTGGGGTCCGAGCTCGAGAGGCGCCCGGTCGCCGCCACGGTCTGGTTGAACGTGGTGTGGATGCGGCCGTCGCCACGCACGAGCGCGGGCAGGGCGTCTAGGTAGGTGCCACGTATCTTGGCGCGCTCGCGGTAGTCGAGCACCTCGGCCACGATGTCGTAGCGCACCGCCAGGTCCTCGAGGACCTTCGCGTTGGTGGAGTAGTAGCCGCGCTGGGTCTTCTTGAGGCCGTAGGTGGGCAGCCCCATCACGTCGAAGAGCACGTGCGAGAGCTGCATGGGCGAGTCGATGTTGAACTCCTCCCCCGCCTCGGCGTGGATGCGTGCGGCCATGGCAGCGATCTCCTCGCCCAGCTCCGCGGACTGGCGGGCGAGGACCGCGGGGTCGACGTGGAGCCCCTCGCGCTCCATCTGCGCGAGCACGGGCAGAAGCGGCATCTCGACCTGCTCGAAGAGCTCGAGCGACTCGTCCGCCTGGAGGGCGTCACGCAGGGGGGCCACCAGCAGACGGCAGGCCACGGCATCGAGGGCTGCCTGGGGCAGCTCGTCGGTGGGTGCGGGGAAGGTCTCGGAGAGGTGGCGCTCGGCGAGGACGAGAACCTCGTAGGATGAGTCATCGGAGTCGAGCAGGTAGCCCGCGACGCCCACGTCGAAGATGCGCGCGGGGTCCACCGCGGACGGTGGGAGCAGCTCGGGCTCGGAGGAGTCGAGGGGGCTCAGCTCATGGACGAGGGCCTTGACGTCGGCCCCGACGACCCTGCCCTTGCCCAACAGGTCGACGAGGGCCGGCACGACCGCGTCGCCCTCAAGACGCAGGAGGGCCTCCGGGCAGCTCGCCCAGAGCACCTTGGTGGTGCCCGCGTCGCCATCGAAGGAAAGCGCCAGCTGGCCCTGGCCCGACTCGGTCTCGGCGAGCGTGACGCCCACCCAGGCGCCGTCCACGATGGCGCGGCCGAGGGCGGAGCGTGCCTCGTCGCCAACGAGCGGCGTGGCCAGATCCAGGGTCGGCGTCGCGGCAGGCACGTCTGCCACGTCGTCACCCGCAAGCTTGATCAGGCGGCTCGTCATGCCCGTGAAGCCCAGGGCGGAGAACGCGGCGCGGACCTCCGCCGGGTCGAAGGTGGGGAACTTCGCGTCGGCCAGGTCAACGTCGATGGGGGCGTCCGTGCGGATGGTCGCCACCTGGCGCGAGACCAGGGCGTCGTCGATGTGGGCGCGCAGGTTCTCGCCCATCTTGCCCTTGACCTCGTCGGCATGGGCGATGACCTCGTCGAGGCTGCCGTACTGCACGATGAGGGCGGCCGCCTTCTTGGGGCCGATGCCGGGGACGCCGGGGATGTTGTCGGACGTGTCGCCCTTGAGACCGTAGAAGTCGGGCACCAGCGCGGGCGTGATGCCATGGTAGAGGTCGTCGACGCTCTCGGGCGTCATGATCACCACGTCGGACACGCCCTTCTTGGTGGAGACGATCTTGACGTTGTCGGTGGCGAGCTGGTACATGTCGCGGTCGCCCGTGAAGAGGTACATCTCGTAGCCGGCCTCCTCGCCCTGGCGCGCGAGGGTGCCGAGGATGTCGTCGCCCTCCCAGCCCTCGAGCTCGACCACGGGCACGTCGAGGGAGCGCAGCAGGTCCTTGACCATGGGGAACTGCTCGTGCAGCGAGGGGTCCATGGGCGGACGCTGGGCCTTGTACTGCGGCAGCATCTCCATGCGCACGAGCGGCTTGCCACGGTCGAAGGCGCATATGACGCCGTCGGGACGGAAGGTCTCGACCAATTTGATGAACATGTTGAAGAAACCGAAGAGCGCGTTGGTGGAACGTCCGTCAGGGGCGCTCATGGGTTGCATAATGGCGTGGAACGCCCGGTGCATGAGCGAGTTGCCGTCGATGACGGCAATGGTGCGGCGCGTCTGCTCTTCTGCCATGGTGGCTCCTCTCGTCTGGCTCACCCGATTGTACCGTCGAATCGCGGCCGCTGCCCATCCGCCGCCCAAACGCACGGACACACCTCATGCACATCCCTTCCATATCGCGTCGCTATCATGCACGCCCCGATGAATGCCCAGTCACGAGGAGGGCACATGGTCGACGACTACGCGAAGGCACGCAAGCTGGGGCGGCGACAGGTGCGCGAGGCGCTCCTGGCGGGGCGCTATCCCTACCTGTCCTCGCTGGACTACCTGGTCCCGCGCGAGTCCCGCGCCGGGGAGGTCTCGCTCGGCGTCATGGACGTGCCCCTGTCGCTGGTCGCCGGCACCGTCACGGCCGGTCGCGGCAACGTCTTCTCGCATGGCTTCATGCCCATAGCCGACGCGGGCACGGAGTTTGCCACGAAGTGGTCCATGCTCTACGACTCGCAGGTGAGCGAGGGCATCCGCGAACCCATCGTGGCCTACGAGTTCCTCCAGCGCTTCTACGTGGCAGAGGGGAACAAGCGCGTGTCGGTCCTGCGCTACCTGGACAACCCGAGCGTCACGGCACGGGTGACCCGCGTGCTCCCGCGCGAGACCGACGAGTTCGAGTACCAGCTGTACCGCGAGTTCCTTGACTTCTGGCGCGTGGCCCCGGTCTGGGGCCTGCACTTCTCGCGCCTGGGCTCGCACGCCCGCCTCGCCGAGCTCTTGGGGCTCGACCTCGAGCACCCCTGGCCCGAGGACGTGACGCGTCGCCTGGGAAGCGCGCTGAGCACCTTCGAGCATGCCCTCGTGGCGCACGGCGGCAATGCGCTCTCGCTCGCATCGGGCGACGCCTTCCTCGTCTACCTGCAGGCCTATGCCACCTCGGACCCCCTGCGCCTCACGCCGCAGGTTGCCGCAGAGCGCGTGGACAGGATCTGGGACGGCCTCGTCGTCGCGGCGAACGACGACGCGATCGACTACCTCGAGCAGCCCACGGGGGCAAGGAGCAGGCTCGTGCCCTCGATCAAGGGCATCGTCAGGTCCCAACGGACGCTGAACGTCGACTTCATCTATGACCGCAACCCCCGGACGTCGGGGTGGGTCGCCCTGCATGAGCAGGGCAGGCTCGACCTGGAGCGCCGCATGGGAGACCGGATCCACACCGTCGCCTTCGAGGACTGCGCCGAGGACGAGGCCTTCCGCCGCGCGGTCGACACGGCCGCCGAGGACGGGGTGGACCTCGTGGTGACGGTGTCGCCCCGACAGTTCGACCAGACCCTGCGGGCGGCAGTCGCCCACCCCGACCTGCGCCTCATCAACTGCTCCATCAACCTCTCGAGCGGGCTGGTGCGCACCTTCCACGCACGCATGTACGAGGCCAAGTTCGTCATGGGCGCCGTCGCCGCCTCGCTTGCCGAGAACCATCGCCTTGGCTACGTGGCCTTCTCGCCCATCTACGGCAGCATCGCTGAGATCAACGCCTTCGCGGCCGGGGCCCAGCTCGTCGACCCGCTGGCAGAGGTCCACCTCAAGTGGCTCACCGCAGAGGGCAACGACTGGCACCGCGAGCTGCGCGAGGAGGGGGTGCGCGTCATCGCCGGCCGCGACCATCCCGACCCGACGGACCCGGACGAGCCCTATGGCCTGTTCCGCGAGCTCGAGGACGGGACGCGCGAGCAGCTCGCGGTGAGCGTGTGGGACTGGGGACGCTACTACGAGCTGCTGGTTCGCTCCATCCACAACGACGCCTGGAGCAGGGACGCGAGCGAGCATCGCGACCATGCCGTCAACTACTGGTGGGGCATGTCCTCTGGCGTCGTCCGCCTCGACCTGTGCGACGGCGTCCCCGAGGCCACGAGACGGCTCGCGGGGATCCTCGAGCGCGCCGTGGTCGAAGGCTACGCGCGCCCCTTCGAGGGCGCGATCTTCGACCAGAAGGGCAGGCAGGTGAACCCCGATGGCGAGCCCCTTCCCACCAACGACCAGATCGCTGGCATGCGATGGCTCGCCGACAACGTCGTGGGACGCCTGCCCAAGAGCTGGGAGCTCTCGGAGGCGGGTCGCGAGGACGTGCGCGCCTCGGGCGTCCTCGACGAGCAGACCGACGCGGAGGAGTGACGCCATGCGCATCCTTGCCGTGTCGGACAAGGAGGACCCCGTCCTCGCGAGCAGGCTGAGCAGCGGAGGCATCGACCACCCCAACGTGGTCATATCCTGCGGCGACCTGAGGCCGTCCTACCTCGACTACGTGGCGACCGTCTCCAACGCGCCGCTCCTGTTCGTGCGCGGCAACCACGACACCGACGAGCGTGGCTATGCCGACATGGGTGGGACCGCGCTCGACCGGCGAGTCGTCACCGTGGGTGGCGTCCGCATCGCGGGTCTCGACGGTTCGCTTGACTACCGCGAGGGGATCGTCGGGTACTCCGAGGGCGAGATGCGCCGCCACATGCTCAGGCTCCTGCTCGCAGCACGGCTGGCCGGCGGCGTCGACGTCCTCGTGACGCATGCGCCAGCCCGCGGCCACGGTGACCTCGACGACCTCCCCCACCGGGGCTTCGAGTGCCTCAACTGGCTCCTGGGGAGGCTGAGGCCGCGCCTGATGCTCCATGGGCACGTGCACCTGGACTACGGGAGGATCGCACGCGAACGCACGCATCCCTGCGGCACGCGCATCGTCAACGTGTGTGGGTACCAGGAGATAGTGCTCTGAGCGGACGCCATCGCGGCGCCTCGAGACATGAATCGCCCCCCGCGGCCCATTTATGAACCCACCTCTCAAAGGTGGGCGTCCTACACGCGCCTTCCCAGCTTCCACAACAGCGGAGGATGCCTGTACTCGGCAACGCGACCCGGACTCCCTCAACACGCTTGTCGGTTCACCCAGTTAGTGCCGCAGGGGGTCGACACCATCAACTATAGCGCCACCCTTCGGGAATACCAGTCTTGACATGACGCGCAGGTAGGCAACAATTAAGGGTACGTGTGAAATGGACCGCCGAAGGCTTCGCCCCCGGCGGTCTTGTCGTCTATCGCAAGAACAAGGGCTATGACCTGGCCTTCGTTGCCACCACGTCGACGCCGGTGCCCGCGGCGTTGGCGACGATGACGTCACCCTCCGCCACGGGGGGCCTCACGCAGGCGGCGCGAATCTGGGCGAGGACCGCGGGCACGCTCTCCTTGGGAACCGGCGTGGCGGTCTTGACGCTGATGGGATGCCAGTCGCCCTCCACCGTGACGAGCGACGTGACCACGCGCTCGGGATGGGTGGCCTCGTGCTCGCCATAGGTCCTGCCCCTCGGGCAGGTGTTGCCCGTGACGGACGTGACGACGCCGTCCTCGAGGGTCACCTCGAGCGGGCATCCCATGGGACACTGGACGCAGGTGATGTGCATGACCTCGACGTTCGCCATCACGCATCGCCTCCCCTCTTCGACGCGACGCAGCTCACGGACATCCGTGCGACGCCGTCCTCTCCCGCAAGCTCGCGGATGCGGTCGAGCTCCGCCGCGCGCAGCTTGATGGTCTGCATCTCGGAGGGCACCACGATCTGCCTCTTGAGACGGCGGATGACCTCGTCACCGCACATGACGAGCAGCTCGGCCCCCTCGATGCGGGCGCGCGAGCGCAGGCGCACCACGGCGGAGTCCGCCGTGGCGGAGATGCGCTGGGGCGTGATGGAGCCCACGCACTCCCCCGCCGAGACCGCGATGGGGCAGCCGCCGTCGACGGCGCCAGCACCACGCAGCGCATGCTCGGCCGCCGCGCGACCGGCCTCCTCGCCCTCCTCGGAGACGTAGTCGGCGAGGTCGTGGACATGGAGCTCGTTGCCTGCGACGAAGACGCCCGGGACGCTCGTCTGGTAGCGCTCGTCGACCGTGGGACCGCTCGTGGCCCGGTCGATCTCGATGCCGATGGTCTCGGCCACGGCGTTCTCGGGGATGAGGCCCACCGAGAGCAGCAGCGTGTCGCACTCGACGATGCGCTGGCTCCCGGGGATGGGACGGAACGTCGCCGGGTCGACCTCGGAGAGCTCGACGGCGGTGAGGCGCGGGTACCCAAAGACCTGGGTGACCGTGGTGGACAGGTACAGCGGGATGCCGTTGTCGTCGAGGCACTGGGCGATGTTGCGCCTGAGTCCGCCCGGCTCGGGGGCGAGCTCGCACACGCAGATGACGTGCGCGCCTTCCCAGGTCATGCGCCGGGCCATGATGAGGCCGATGTCTCCCGAGCCCAGGATGACCACCTCGCGGCCCACGAGGGCACCGTCGCAGTTGATGAGCTTCTGGGCGGTGCCGGCGGTCCAGACGCCCGAGGGGCGGGTGCCGGCGATGTTGATGTTGCCGCGGTTGCGCTCGCGGCAGCCACAGGCGAGCACCACCGCGCCGCAGCTCACGCGGGCATAGCCCATGCGAGGCCCGGATATGGTGGCCACGAGCCTGCCGTCCCCGCCCTCGTCGAGCGACATGACCGAGGTCTCGAGCTCCACGTCGATGAGGTCGGAGGCCTCGACCAGGCGGATGTCGCGTGAGGCGAACTCGGGGCCGGTGAGCTCCTCGCCAAAGCGATGGAGGCCGAAGCCGTTGTGGATGCACTGCTGCAGGATGCCGCCCAGCTCGTCCTCTCGCTCGACGATCAGGACGCGGGCGCCGGCATCGGCCGCCGCCACCGCGGCGGAAAGTCCCGCGGCGCCGCCGCCGACGACGAGGACGTCGCAGGTCCTCATGGGAGCCTCGTTCTTCCCCATCTCACGCCTCCCCCCTGTGGAAGGGCGCGATCTGGGAGCCGTCCGGCCCCAGGCGCACCTCCTCGATGGCCATGCCCGTCTCGCGGCAGAGGATCTCGGCCACGATGGGCCCGCAGAAGCCGCCCTGGCACCTACCCGTGCCCGCACGACAGCGGCGCTTGATGCCCGTGATGGTGAGCGCCGGGATGGGCGCGTGGATGGCCTCGACGACCTCGCGCTCGCTCACCTGCTCGCAGCGGCAGACGATGTGGCCGAGCAGCGGGTCCTTCGCGATGGCGCGGGCGCGCTCGTCCTCGTCCATCTCGAGCAGGCGAATGGGCATCTCGCGATGCGGCTCGAAGGCGGGGTTCTCTGCGACGTCGAGGCGCTCGGCGACCCAGCGCGCCACGTCGATGGCGACGGCAGACGCCGACGAGAGGCCCGGCGAGTCGAAGGCGCAGATGTCGAAGAAGCCGGGGGCGTCGTCGGGCTCGCCGATGACGAAGTCGCCGTCGGCACCGGAGGGACGCACCCCCGCGAAGTTGGTGATGACCTCACGCCCGTTGTAGCCCGGCCAGGTACGACGCGCGAGCGCGACCACGTTGGCGAGGCCCTCGGGCGTGGTGGGCGTGGCGTCGGGGTCGTCCACGTCCAGGGCATCGGGGCCAACGATGATGTTGCCCTCGACGGTGGGGCTCACGAGCACGCCCTTCCCCAGGGGGCCAGGCGCCTGGAACATGGTGTGCGAGAAGGTGGAGCCCATGTCGCGGCTCAGCAGCTCGTACTCGCCCAGGCGCGGGATCGCCTCGAGCTTGTGGGCGGAGACCTGGTTGTGCAGGTCGATGGCATGGACGCCCGCGGCGTTGACCACGCAGCGGCAGGACAGGAGCTCGCCGTCCTCCAGCTCGACCTCCCAGCCGCCCGCCGCCGCGCGGACGTGCTCGACGCGCGTGTCGAAGCGGAAGGTGACGCCGTTGGCGGCGGCGTTCTCGGCATAGGCGACCGTCATCCCAAAGGGGTCGCAGATGCCCGAGGAGTCACAGACGAGCGCGGCGAGGACGTCGGGGGACGCGTTGGGCTCGAGGGCCCGGGCCTCCTCGGCACCGACGATGCGCACGCCCTCGATGCCGTTCTCGCGGGCGCGGTCGAGCAGCTCGTCCAAGACGGGCAGGTCCGCCTCGGAGAGGGCGAGGACCATCGAGCCGTTGTTCTGGTACCTGAAGCCGAGCTCCTTCGCAAGCTGGGGGATGATGCGGGCGCCTATGGCGTTGTAGTGCGCCTTCGCCGTGCCCGGGTGCGGGTCGAACCCGCCGTGCACGATGCCCGAGTTGGTGCGCGACGCGCCACAGGCAAGGTCGTAGCCGGCCTCGAGGACGGTCACGTCGACGTCCCAGCGCGCGAGCTCGCGTGCGGTCGCGCATCCCGAGATGCCCGCACCGATGATGATGACGTCTGTCATCGTGATGCTCCTGTCACTTTGGGGTTGTGGTCACACCCCGTAACCCTAGCACGAAACCACCATGCAGGAAGGGGGATACTCCCCCTTTCTTGCAGAATGTGCGCCGCATCTCCTGTATTATCTAAAAGGTTGTGCATCGGACACGCTCTCCCGGAAAGGTCCTCCTAACCTTGTCGAGCTGGTGGCTCCCATATCTCGGACTCTTCACGGTGGCCCTCGCGACCGCCCTCGTCACCACGCCCCTCGCGCGCACCATCGCCCTGCGACTCGACGCCGTCGACTATCCCAGCAAGCGCCGCATCAACAAGACGCCCATCCCGCGCATGGGCGGCATCGCCATCATGCTCGCCCTCGTCGCCGCCGTCGTCCTGCAGTACCTGGGCACCAAGTGCCTGGGCTGGCCCGCCGTGCTCATCCCCTCGCCCATCATGCGCATCAACTACCACGCGCTCGCGGCGTCCTTCGTCATCATCTTCCTCGTGGGCGCCATCGACGACGTCCGCACCCTCAAGCCCCTGCCCAAGCTCGTCGGTCAGATACTGGCGGCGTCGGTCGCCGCGGCGGGTGGCCTCGTCATCGGCCGTATCGTGAACCCCTTCATGGGGGGCGAGATCGACCTGGGCCTGTTCGCCTACCCGGTGACGGTCGCCTACCTCGTCGCCTACGTCAACATCATCAACCTCATCGACGGCCTCGACGGTCTGGCGACGGGCATCACCTGCATCTCGAGCTTCACCCTCTTCATCCTCGCCCGCATGGCGGGCAGGCTCGACGCCGCGTCGCTCTCCATCGTGCTCGCCGGCGCCACGCTGGGCTTCCTCTACCACAACTTCCATCCCGCCAAGATCTTCCTGGGCGACTCGGGCTCGCTGCTTTTGGGCTTTGCGCTGGGCACCATCACGCTGCTCAACGTGACGCGTCTGGCGGGCCTCACCACCATCGTCCTGCCCCTCACGCTCTCGGGCATCCCCATCATCGACACGCTCTC
Source organism: uncultured Atopobium sp. (assembly GCA_946647055.1). The sequence continues at coordinate 10,165 of CAMPCT010000032.1, forward strand.
CGCCATCATCAGGCGCAAGCGCGCGCACGTGAGCATTGGCCACGCCGACCGCGGCCACATCCACCACCGGCTCATGCAGGAGGGCTTCGACCAGCGCCAGGCGGTGCTCTTCATCTATGCGTGGACCATCCTGCTGTGCCTGGGGTCGTTCGTTATCACGCAGGTCCCCGTGATCCCGCGCGTCTGCATCTTCGTCACGCTCATCGCCGCCTCGGCGGTCTTCGCGGCAAAGCTGCACATGTTCGAGCCGGTCCTGCGCCACCACTACGACCCCGAGAAGGGCGAGGACGTCCTGGTCACGCCCGACGACCCCGCCTTCCAGGCCGAGGCCGAGGCCGAGCAGGACGAACAAGGGGGGCACCTGCATCCCCATGCGTAGCGCCCACGCCCATCATTCCTCGGGTGGCGCGCATCTTGCGGAAGCGGACCGCCCCACACACCACGTCGCTGGAACAATCCTGGCCGTGCTCTCCGTCATCCTGTTCGCGGTCCTCGTCACGTGCGTCGCAGCCATCCGCTGGCTCCTGGGAACCTGGGGGCAGATTCGGGCAGACGAGATCGTCTATCACCTGCACACCTCGCTCAGGGGCACCAATGAGGCCATGGTGCACGACGCGCTTGTCGGCTATGCCCTCCCTGCCGTCATCGTGGTGACGGCACTTGCCGCGGCCCTCGTCGTTCTGCGCACGCGCCCGCGGGCGAGGGCGGGGCTTGCCTGTGCCGCCCTGGTCGTGTCGGCGGGGCTTGCGGGCGTCTCCCTCGTCAGCCTCGAGCGCGAGACGGGACTCATCAGCTACCTCGCCGCGTCTTCGGGCGGACAGGGAGACGACTTCGTGGCCCAGCACTACGTCGACCCGCACGACGTCGAGGTGACGTTTCCCCAGGCGCGGCGCAACCTCGTCTACATCTACCTCGAGAGCATGGAGATGACCTACGCCGACGTCGCGAGCGGCGGGGCGTTCGAGCGCAACGTCATCCCCGAGCTCACCCAGCTGGCACGTGAGGGGGACGACTTCTCGGGAGACTCCGGCCAGCTCGACGGCGCCGTGACGCTTCCCGGCACGGGCTGGACCATGGGAGGGATGTTTGCCCAGAGCACGGGCTTGCCGCTCAAGATTCCCTTCGACGGCAACGCCATGACGACGCAGGAGGCGTTCTTCCCCGGCGTGCGATCGCTGGGTGACATCCTCGCGGACGCAGGGTATCGTCAGGTCCTTCTGCTGGGGTCCGATGCCACCTTTGGAGGGCGTCGCCGCTTCTTTGGCGAACACGGCGGCTTCGAGATGCACGACTACCCCTATGCCCTCGAGCAGGGCCTCGTCCCACCCGACTACAAGGTCTTCTGGGGATACGAGGACGAGAAGCTGTTCGCGTTTGCCCGTGACGAGCTCCTCGAGCTCTCCGCCCAGGGCGAGCCTTTCAACCTGACGATGCTCACCGTCGACACGCACTTCGAGGACGGCTACGTGTGCCAGCTGTGCGATGACGAGTTTGGCGACAACCAGTACGCCAACGTGTTTGCCTGCTCGAGCCGACAGGTCTCGGAGTTCGTGCGCTGGATCCAGGAGCAAGACTTCTACGAGAACACCACCATCGTGCTCTGCGGAGACCACCGCACCATGGACAAGGACTTCGTGAGCTGGGTCGATGGCTCGTACCGGCGGCGGACCTACACCTGCGTGATCAACGCCGCGGCGACACCGGCAGACCCCGGCCGCCGACGCGAGTACTCGGTCTTCGACCTCTTCCCCACCACCCTCGCCGCCCTGGGCGCCACCATCGAGGGCGACCGGCTGGGCCTGGGAACAAACCTCTACTCCGACCAGGACACCCTACTCGAGACCCTTGGTGAGGAGCTCCGAAAGGGCCTCTCGGGCCCCTCCGCCCTCATGGACGCCCTCGGGCAGTTCAGCGTTGACGAGGACGCGCTCGCCGCCTCGTCCACGGCGGCACGTCTCGTCGCGGCCGAGGATGACGACGGGCGACTGTCCTTCTCGCTGAGTGGCGTGAACCTGAGCACCTGGTACGTGACCGGCGCGGCACTCGAGCTCACCGATGACCGCACGGGAGAGACCGTTCGCCTGGAGATGGAGGTCATCCCCATGGAGGACAAACCCGCGTCCTTCTGGTGCCATGTCACGACGGACTACACGCCGGAAGACCTGGGACACCTTTCCTGCACCGCCCTCATCTCGACCGAGCAGTACCAGGACTACGTTGTCTGCACGGAGCTCTCCGAGGACTGAGTGCCGCCGGGACTAGACAAAGGTACCTGTTACCTTTGTCCAACAAAGAAGGGGTCCGCACGTGGCGGACCCCAAGACTCAAAGCTATGTGCGCGAGGCTACTCGGCGAGGGCCTTCTTGGCGACCTCGGCGAGGGCTGCGAACGCGGCCTCGTCCTCGTAGGCGATCTGCGAGAGGACCTTGCGGTCGAGCTCGACGCCGGCCAGCTTGAGGCCGTGCATGAACTGGGAGTAGCTGAGGTCGTTCATGCGGGCGGCGGCGTTGATGCGCTGGATCCAGAGCCTGCGGATGTCGCGCTTCTTGTTGCGACGGTCACGGTACTGGTACTGGAGGGAGTGCTGAGCCTGCTCCTTCATGCCGCGGAAGGTGCGGGAACGGACGCCATAGTAGCCCTTGGTGCGCTCGACCAGGGTCTGACGCTTCTTGCGGCCGGCGACTGCGCGCTTGATACGTGCCATGTGTGATCAACTCCTTGCTATCGAGATGCGACGCAGTTGCGCCTAGTTGTTGCCCATACGAGAGGTGACGACCTTGGTGTCGGCCGCGGAAAGCTCGGTCTCCTTGCGGAAGCCACGGATGCGCTTGGGCGACTTCTTGGTCAGGATGTGGCTCTTGAAAGCCTTGGCACGCATGATCTTGCCGGTGCCGGTACGACGGAAGCGCTTCGCCGTACCCTTGTGGGTCCTCATCTTAGGCATTGCTGTTCTCCTTCTCGTTCGTGCCGTCGTCCTTCATGTCGAAGGCCCCCTTGATGGGTGCGACGGTCATGTGCATGTTGCGGCCCTCCATGAGGGGCTGCTGCTCGACGGTGGCAAAGGGGGCGAGGTCCTCGGCAAGCCTGTCGAGCACCATCCTTCCCTGCTCGGGATGGGCCATCTCGCGACCGCGGAACATGATTGTGATCTTGACGCGGGCGCCCTTCTTGAGGAAGCGCAGCACGTGACCCTTCTTGGTCTCGTAGTCGCCCACGTCGATCTTGGGACGGAACTTCATCTCCTTGACCTCGACCTTGGCCTGGTTCTTGCGGGCGGCCTTGGCCTTGCGGTCCTGCTCGTACTTGTGCTTTGCGTAGTCCATCACCTTGCAGACGGGGGGATCCGCGTTGGGCGCGATCTCGACCAGGTCGAGCCCCTGCTCGTCGGCAATGCGCTGGGCGTCAGCGATGCCGAACAGGCCCAGCTGGGAGCCATCGACACCGATGAGGCGGCACGTGCGAGCTGTGATCTCCTCGTTGAGGCGAGGACCTTGCTGCTTGGCTATGGTCAGAACACCTTCCTCTCTCGTGCGGCGCGGGGCCGCCATCAAAAAACCCGGTGCCGAGACAGCATCCGGGAAGACAGGGGCTCGCACGGGGCGAGAGAGCATCCGTTGTCTGACCAGACAGCTGCCGCGACGGGCGCCGTTCAGGTGGGGACCCCAGTACATGGTCCCACTTCAAAAAGCACTCGTTTGATGATAGCGGGTCACGACCGCGCTGGCAAGGATTGTCGTCGGCACATCACGCCTCCATACGAGGGGGACGGGACGCCTCGACTTCGCCCTGCCTCAGACGCCATCCCTCGTGAGGTACCGCTCTGCCGCACGCTGGTTCGCCTCGTCGCGCTCGCGCTCGCGCCGCGCAGCCTCTGCGATCGTCGGGTCGGACGCGAGCTTGGGGTCGCAGACGAGCGTCGACGCCAGGGCCCTGCAGTGTTCCGGCCCCTGGAGCGCCATCTCGTACAGCACCCGGTTCGCCTCGGCCGCCTCGTCACCCTCTCCATGGGCGAGTTGACCCAGCTTGTAGACGCAGCTTCTCACGGCGCCCTCGTCCAGCAGCACGTCTCCTGGGGTGGAGCCGCGCGGCCGGTAGAGCGCCACGACCTGTGCCAGGTCGGATGCCCTGTGCAGATGGTCCACGTAGCGCTGGTACCTGAAGTTCTCCGAGAGCAGCGCCTCCCTGCAGGGCGCCTCCTCGCGGTCGACCAGCCGGAGCTCCCCCGAGAGGACGAGGTCCCGATAGTAGCCGCTCTCATCGACGCCGCACCTCACGCAGATGCCGTCTGCGAAGTCGTGCCATGGGAGCACGTACCCGCACTCGGCGCAACGGACGGTGCAGCCCTCGGCCATCTCGAAGCCATGCGGCCGCTCGCGCCAGTCGCCACATCGCACGCAGGTGATCCGGTGGACCTTCCGATTGCGGGGCTTCGGCGCACCCCACTCGTGCTCCACCCGCCAATCGGGGTTGCTCTCGCCGCAGCGGGCACAGACGCAGCCGTTCCACTTGTGACCGACCACCTTGCAAACGAGTCCCATGTGCTGGCCTTTCTCGTCGTTTCCTCGCGAACGGCCCGAAGGACAGGCGCCAACTCGTCCCCTAGCGGTTCTGCGCCAGCCTCACCGCGTAGTCGATGGCGTTGA
>CAMPCT010000033.1 GCA_946647055.1 uncultured Atopobium sp.
TCGAGAAGGAAGGGTAGCTTGGCCAAGAGGTCCTCGAAACGGACTGCCCGCGCAGAGCGTGCCGGTGGGGTCGGGAAGACCCTGCCGGCGCTCTCGTCCCTCGGCGACCTGCCCGGCTTTGGCGAGCTGACGCCCAGCGCGGCGCAGCTCTCGGCCTTCGAAGGCGCCTGCGCGCGCGCCCGTGCCGCGGCACCGGAGGACGTGGCGGGAGAGCTCGTCCTGGGCTGCGTCGTGAGGCTCGACCGGGGGTATCCCGCCATCGTCTGCGAGGGGGAGCTCTTCCGTGCCGAGTTCGCGACGCGCCTCACCAAGGGCTCGTTCTCGCGCGTGGCGGTGGGGGACTGGGTGTGCGCCCGTCGCCCGGGCACGCACGAGATGGGCATCATCGAGGAGATCCTTCCCCGCGAGAGCGACATCGCCCGCTGGAAGGGCGGCGCCCGCGGCGAGCGTCAGACGCTGGCAGCCAACGTCGACGTGGTCATCGTGGTGCAGGCGCTTGGGCCCGAGGTCATCGACTGCGCGCGCGTCGCACGGTCCGCCGTCGTCGCCCGTGACTGCGGGGCCCAGGTGGCCGTGGTCCTCACCAAGGCCGACCGCGCCACAGACGAGGTCCTCGCCGCAGACGTCGCTGCCATCCACGACGTGGTGGGTGCCGACGTGCGGGTGGTCGTGACCTCGTCCGAGCATGGCCATGGGGTCGACGACGTGCGTGCCCTCGTGCCCGAGGGAACCATCGCCATCGTCCTCGGGGAGTCGGGTGCCGGAAAGTCGACCCTGCTCAACGCCCTCCTCGGTCGGGACGTGCTCGAGACCGGGGCCGTCCGGCAGGCGGACGACATGGGGCGCCACACCACGGTGGCGCGTCGCATGGTGAGCCTGCCTGGCGGGGGCATCATCGTGGACGAGCCGGGCTTGAGGAGCCTGCCGCTCGTGGGCCACGAGCGGGGGCTTGCCCTGGTCTTCCCCGAGATATCCGAGCAGGCGACCACCTGCCGCTTCAGGGACTGCACCCACACCCACGAGCCGGGGTGCTCCGTCAGGGAGGGGCTCGACGACGGCCTCTACTCGCGTGCGCGGCTCGACGCCTACCTGGCCCTGGCCGCGGAGATGCGCGCCAGCGCGGGGACGCTCGACCCCGACGTCGTGATCTAGGACACCCTTCCCGGCCGTCCCTCCCAAGGCGATCTCCCCGTGGTGCCATCGGGCCCGTGCCCCGGTGGAAAAATGCTCATCACAATGCGAAAACGTCTCAAATTGACGGTTGACAGCCCGTCATGTGGGGCTATTATGGATGACAATGTAATACCAAGGCATACAAAATCATACCAAGTCGTACCAGAAACGAAGCATGGACATGGCGGCAGAGAAGATGACACCGGTGGTGGCCAAGGTCTCCCCGGCCGAGAAGGATCGCTTCTTCGAGGCCACGGAGCTCATCGGTACGACTCCATCCAACGCCATACGCATGTTCATCTGCGCGTTCAACCGCGCAGGCACGTTCCCGTTCGAGATCACGGCGCCAGCTGTGAAGGGAGGTAGGGATGCGCACGATGCTCGCTAACGCACGCTGGTCGTTCCTGCGTGTCGCGCTGTCCCTTGCAAGCGTGCTGCCGTGCTCGATGACCGCCCGGCTCCGCCAGGCCTTCATCGGATCATGCATGAGGTCCATGTGGTCCGGTCACTAGGCGGCCATTCCCAGGAATGAGCCGCAGGTGAACGCACCACCAACGTAGCTTGTACGACACATAAATGCAGCAGTGGTCTCGCGCGTCCCCCCGGGGACGCGCGTTTCGCTTCCGGGACCATTTCACGATGCCCTCTACCAGCGCATTCGGTGAACGGTAGGTGGGCGTGCATCTCCGTGCACGATTTCGTCGCCTCGCTGCAGGGGTTCCTTGCAGCGCGTCATTCGCTGTTTGCTAGAGGCCTGCCACGATATGGTCAGGCACCGGGACAAGTCATCCCCAAACCCCTGTGAGCCAGCCTTCCTCTGCGGAAGAATCGTTCTCGAGGGCCGCCGAGTCGCGGCGCGCCCGCCCCGACATTCGCGAGGTGGAGATGTCTCTCAGGTTCAGGATCATCCTCTCGGCCGCTTGTGCGGCCCTCTCGCTCCTGGCGTTCTGGTCGTATGGGTCGCAGGTGCGATCCGAGGCGGACCAGGTGCGCCAGGAGGCGATGGAACGCTATGGGGGCGAGGTCGTGAGCCTCGTCGTCGCAAACCGTGCCCTCGAGGCGGGCGAGCAGGTGGGCATGGCGGACGTCTCCGTCGTGGACTGGCTTGTCGACCTCGCGCCCGAGGGCTGCCTCACATCGCTTGACGCCGTGCTCGGCATGTCCGTCACGGTGCCCGTCGCCAAGGGGGCACCCCTCACCGACCTCAACTTCCGGACCGGCTCCGACGCCATGGAGGTCCCCGAGGGACGCATCGCGGTCTCGGTTCCCGCGACGGACAAGACCGGCGTCCCGCGCGAGGTGCGGGCGGGTTCGGTGCTCGCGGCGTATGCGCTGGGCGACACCGACGTCCGCCTGATCTCCGCCGACCTCGTCGTCCTCTCCACTCCTGGCGAGGGGGCGATGGCGCGGGGCGACTCGGCCCTGAGCGTCGCGGTGATGCCCGAGGAGGTCACGACGCTGCTGCTCGCGAGTGCCCGCGGCGATCTGCGCCTGGTTCTCCCCGCGGACGACATGGGCACCCTCGACGGGCTTGCCCCCACGGCGCCGTCGGAGGTGCCGGAGGAGGCTGCGCAAGACGATGCCGAACCCGAGGACGGGACCCCCGTGGTTCCCGAGAAGGACGATGGGACCGGCGCCGCTGACGGCGCCCAGCAGGAGAGGGAGGCCGCATGATGGCAGGCAGTTGGTATGTTCGCTCCGATGGGGAGTCGCGAGGCCTCGTGACGTCGACGGTGGGGGCCCTGTGCCCTGGTGCGACCGTTGCGTACGAGGGGACGGCACAGGGTCTGCGGGATCGTCTGCTGGCATCCGAGCCGGGTGTCGTATCAGCTGCGGTCGGACCCGGGGCCTGCGAGGTCGATCCCGTCAACCTCGCGGCAGCGCTCGCACGCGATGGTCATGCGCGCGAGGTGGTCCTCGTGGTCGATGCGGCGTCGGGGTCGCTGAGGTCCCGTGCGGCACGTGCCGGTGTGGACCGGGTCCTCGACAGGGAGGAGGCGGAGCAGCTCGTGCGGTCGGCACGTACTCCTCCTGCTCGTCCCGGGCAGGGGAGGGACGATTGGCAGACCGCCGAGGACGACATGGGCGACGGCATGGGGCCGCTCGATGACCCCGACTTTGGGGACCGCCTCCCTGAGGGGGCGCGTCGCGCCGACTCGTCCCCACGGCACCTCCATGCCCAGGAGGGAGGGGGCAGCGTGCCGCGGCTGGTCCAACGCAACGACGGTGCCGCGCCAATCGTCGTGGTCGCGTCTGGTCGTGGCGGCGTGGGCAAGTCCACGCTCGTCTCTGTCATGGCCTGTGCCGCCGCCTCGTGGGGGATGCGCGTGGCCGTGGTCGACCTCGACCTCTGCTCGGGCAACCTCTTTGGCTACTTCGGCCTTCCCGAGACGGCGCGCCTCGATGCGATCGACGACATGGACGAGCCGGGGGAGGATGCGCTTGCCAGCTTGGGGGTCTTGGCCGCAGAGGGCGTGACGCTGTGGGGACCCTGCCAGCGGCCCGAGATGGCCGAGACCATATCGCCCCATGTGGCCGACCTTTTGGCATGCGCCTCGAACAGGTCCGACCTTGTGATCGTTGACACGTCGACGACCTGGACGGACGCCGTCGCCGAGGCGGTGCAGGGCTGCGACCGGCTCCTGCTCGTGGGTGACGAGCGAGCGGGGACGGTGTCGGCGATGAGCAGGTCGGCCGCCTTGGCGGTGAGGCTCGGCGTGGCGCGAACGCGCATAGCGCGCGTCACGAACCGCTCCGACCCGCGACGGCGGGAGGAGCCCTTCCTGTTCCGTGCGGACATCGGCCTCGAGACGGCGCGCTCGTTCTCGGTCATCGACGGGTCCGACGAGGTTGCCGAGTGCCTCTCGGCGGGACAGGTGGCGCAGCTCGCCACAGAGGCGGGGGAGTTCTCCTCCTCGGTCGCCTCGATGCTCGCGAAGGTCCTCGAGGAGGTCGGTGCCCTGCCTGACGACAAGCGTGCCCGAGCGGCACGGGACTGGGAGCCAAGCCGCAGGCAGCGCGGTCTCTTCTCGCGCATGAGGGAGGCGAGCTAGGTGAGCGTCCTCGAGAGGGTGAGGGAGAACGAGGCGCGGACGGCGCATGACGTCGTGTCGGACGGGCATGCGCCCGTGCGGTCGCAGGTCAAGCGAGACCTCGTCTCGTACCTGGGACTTGCCACGGTGGCCAGCATGGCCGCCTCCGAGGATCCCGGTCGCGCGCAGGGAGAGCTCGAGGTCGCATGTCGGGCGCTGCTCAACATGCGCGAGTATCCCGGACTCGAGCCCTCCGACCACCAGCAGATCACCCGGGAGGTTCTTGACGAGATCCTCGGCCTTGGTCCCATACAGCCGCTGCTCGACGACGAGACCGTGACCGAGGTCATGGTGAACGGCTGCAAGTCGCTCTTCTACGAGCGTGGCGGCACCATGCACCAGGCAAGCCGCGTGTTCGAGACGCCCGAGCAGATCCTCACCGTGGTCGACAGGATCCTGGCGCCGCTAGGACGACGCCTCGACGAGAGCAATCCCCTGGTGAACGCGCGCCTGGCAAACGGGGACCGCGTCAACGCGGTCATCCAGGCGGTCGCTCCCGACGGGCCGATCGTGACCATTCGCAAGTTCGCGTCGAGCGCCGTGACGCTCTCGAGGCTCGTCGAGCTGGGGTCGCTGCCCGAATGGTACGCCCGCCTGCTCTCGTGGGCGGTCGTCCTCAGGCAGGACGTCGCGGTCGCGGGCGGCACGGGTTCGGGCAAGACCACGTTGCTCAACGCGCTCTCGTGCGAGATTCCCCACGGCGAGCGGGTCATAACCATCGAGGACTCGGCAGAGCTGCGCTTCGACTCCCACCCCCATGTGGTGCGGATGGAGTCCCGTGACGCCTCGATCGAGGGGACGGGCGAGGTCACCATTCGCGACCTCGTCAAGAACGCACTGCGCATGAGGCCCGACCGCATCGTGGTGGGGGAGGTGCGCGGCGAGGAGGCAATCGACATGCTCCAGGCCATGAACACGGGCCACGATGGGTCGCTGACCACGCTGCATGCGGGCACCGCACGCGAGGCCATCCTGAGGCTCGTCCTCATGGCGCGGTTTGGCATGGACCTGCCCACCGAGATCATCGAGGAGCAGGTCGCCACGGCGCTCGACCTCATCGTCATGTCACGGCGACTGCCCGACGGCAGCCGCGTCATCTCCTCGCTCTCCGAGGTGAGGCGTGCCAAGGCGGGTGGCGTCGAGCTGGAGACGTGCGTGAGCTTTGACGAGCAGGCCCGGGAGTGGCACCTGGTGCGCGAGCCGTCGTTCCTCGCGGTCGCCGAGGCTGCGGACGTGATCGATGGGGAGGAGGTGCGCTCATGGAGGTCCAGCTGCTCGTGACGGGCTGTGTCGCTTGTGGCGCATCTCTCTTCGTGCTCGTTCCCAGACCCTCCTCCACCGTGCTCCGGGGAAGGAGGGGCGGTCTCAACACCTCCGTGCCACGCGCCCTCGAGCGCCTGGGCGGCACCGCCCCCGTCCGTGCCCTGCGTGGGTGGGCCCCATGGCAGCAGGTTGCGGAGGAGCTCGCGAGGAGGTTGTTCCCAACCGGGGAGGTGCTCTCCCAAGGGGCCGCCTGTGCCGCGCTTCTCGTCGCTTGGACAGGTTTCGCGCTCTTGCTGTGGCTCCTCTCCGCAAGTCCCCTCGGACTCGTGGTGGGCGTCATCGTGGCACCCCTTGCCACCGGGGCGCGCGCTGCGTCCATCGCGCGGTCGCGGGATGCGGCCCTCATGGGGGAGATGCCCGCCGTCCTGCGCTCGCTCTCGACGGCCCTCGGTGCGGGCTCGACGCTCTCGCAGGCGATCGAGTACGTCGCGACGCATGAGCGTGGGGTCATCGCCCGCGAGTTCGAGCGGGCCGCCCTGGGGCTGCGTTGCGGGGGGACGGTGCGCGAGGCCCTCGAGGGCATCGAGCGGCGACTCGACGTACCCGGCATCGAGCTCATGACCTGCGCGCTGCTCATCTCGCAGAGGACGGGAAGCCCCTTGAGGAGCCTCTTCTCGAGGTCTGCGGAGCTCGTCGAGGAGCAGGTCGCCCTTCGGGCCCTCCTGTCCACCAAGACGGCGCAGGTACGGCTCTCCGTGAGGATCGTGTGCCTCATGCCCGTTGCCATGGTGGTCCTGCTCTCGCTCATCTCACCGGAGTTCCGCTCCGGCGTGACGAGCGCCACGGGCATCGCGTGCGTCTCCGTTGCGGCGGCGCTCGACCTCGTCGCGATTCTCATCGTGCGGAGGCTCATGAGGGGGGTCTTGGGATGAATGGCCTGGTCTGGGCCGCCATTGCGGCCGTATCCTGCATGGTCCCGCCCCTCGTGCTCACATCGTCCACGAGGGTCGACCGGAGGCGCGGGGTCACACGTCCCTCCCGCACCCTTCCCGAGCCCCGCCTCCTGAGGGCGGCGCGCGAGCGGACGAGGCGCCGGGAGCTCGCCGACGAATGCATGGGTCTCATGCCCACGCTCATCGACGTGGTCACCCTCGGCCTCTCCGCGGGGCTCTCGTTCGACGCATCGCTCGACCTGTACTGTTCGCGGTTCGACAACGAGCTGGCGCGGGAGTTCTCCCGGGCGATGCTCTCGTGGCAGACGGGTATCGAGGACCGCACGCACGCCCTCTCGGGTATGGCGGACCGACTGGAGTCGCCCGCCATCAGGCGCTTCGCCGATGCGGTCACCGAGGCGCTCTCCTTTGGGACGCCGCTGGCATCCGTCCTCGAGCACCAGGCCGGTGCGTTGCGTGCCGAGCATCGCATGGCCGTCGAGGAGCAGATCGAGAAGGCACCGGTGAAGATGCTCATCCCCCTGGGGACGCTGATCGTGCCAGCGATGCTCCTTTCCATCCTGGGACCGCTCCTGAGCACCGCGATGGCCTTCTGAGGAAACGAACGGCAGGTTGGGGAGGGTGGGGCCGTTTTGTCAAAACGCGGCGCCGCGGTGGCGCCGCAGAAGAGAGAGGAAGTTTGACATGCAGTGGACGAAGGAGATGTCGGGCCGGCTTGGCCTGGGAAACGTGCTTTCCGAGACATCCGGTCAGGGCACGACGGAGTACGCGATCCTCGTTGGCGTGCTGGTGGTCATCGCGATCCTTGCCATCATCGCGTTCAGGGACAAGGTCTCGGAGCTGTGGAATGCCATCGCCGACGGGATCAACTCGCTCTAGGGACGTCCCCGAGGGTCTGCCCATCGCCGTGGCTCCCGCCCTCGTGGTGCTGCTGGCGCTCCTTGTCTCCAGCGTTCTGATGGGCGGGGAGCTGTCTGGGCGGACGGGAGACGCCGCTCCCGGAGAGGCTCCTCTAACGGAACCACGGGAGGGCGAGGACTCGCTTGCCACGATGGCGGGGCTGGTTGGTGACGGCAGGCTCTCGGGAGAGGTGCGGGCGAGGCGGGTGGACCACGATGTGCCCCAGGCCGCGCGGGACGTGCTCGTCGGCTACGAGGGCCAGGGACTCCTGCTCGTCGAGGCGGGCTACCTCGACCTCTTTGGGGAGACCTGGGGCTGCGTGGTGTGGTCGGGGTCGTGGTCGGAGGTGTGTCTCGTCCGGGGCCTGCCCGACGGCGGGGGCAGCGAGGTGCGCGTCATGAGGATTGATGGCACGGGTTGGGAGGGGTAGGCATGCGAGTGGATGGAGAGGTGACGGATGAGCTGGGGTGCGCCCTTTGGGATGAGCGTGGCCAGTCCACGGTCGAGTATGCGGTCGTCCTCGCGGCGGGAATGGCCATGTGCGCCGCCCTCGCGGTGCTGTGGCATGCCGCGAGCGGGGGCGTCCTGCTGGGGATCGTCGAGCATGCCTGCGCCTATGCGTTTGGCGGGGGAAGCGACCTCTCCGCCTGGCAGGACCTGCTGCTCTTCTGACGCGTGGGAGGAGCAGACGGGGCAGTCCTCGGTCGAGGCGGCGTTGCTGCTGCCGACGGTGATGGTGGTCCTCGCGCTCCTCCTGGAGCCGGTGTGCCTCCTCTACACGCGCACCGTCATGCAGCATGCCGCCTGCCTTGCGGCCCGTGCCGCCCTCACGACGTCTTCGGGGGAGGGGGCCGTGCGGGAGATGGCGCTCCGGCGTCTTGCCGCGGTGCCCGAGGCATCCCCCTTCCACGTGGGCGGGCGTGACGACTGGGTGGTGACGGTCGGGGGGCTGGGGACTTCGCACGTGAGCGTCTCCATCACGGGGCATGCCAGGCCCCTGCCGCTGGTGGGTGCCGCCATCGCCCTTGCCGGAGGCTCTGACGGTGCGGGAGTCGTCCTTCGGGTGGACGTCGAGGAGGGGTTGAGGCCCGAGTGGCTGGAGGGAGGATACGATGACTGGGTCGGCATCTGGGGATAGGCATGGAACGGCGTGGCATGGGCATGCCGCGTGCGCGCCGCTGCTCTCGACCTTCGTGGACGACGAGGGTGGCTACACGTCGGTGGCCTTCGCCTGCGCGCTTCTCGTGAGCCTGAGCCTCGTGTTCGCGACGGCGACCGCCGGGTGGGTGCTCTCGCGCTCGGCGGACGTGCAGGAGGTGGCGGACGCCTGTGCCCTTGCGGGAGAGAATCCCGTCGCCGCCTATGCGACCGTGGCGCAGGTGCTCGACGCCTGCGTCCTGAGCATGGGCATCGCGGGAGTGGTCGTCGCGGGGGCGGGGCTTGTCCTGGCGGCTGTTCCCGGTGCGTCCGCGGAGGCGCTCGAGGTCACGAACATGGGGCGCGACATCCTCGACGCGCGACGGGACTTCGCGCACGAGGCCTCGGAGGGCCTCTCGAGGCTCGAGGGGACGCTTCCCCTGCTCGTGGTGGCCAATTCCGCGACGGTCGTCTCGGCGAACTCGTCGGACGGCGCCGCCTATGTCGGCTGCGCCATTCCCTTTCCCCAGGAGTCGCTCTCGGAGTTCTCCCTTGGGGACGAGGACCCCGATACCGAGGCGGTCGACGATGCGGCCGATCGGATGCGCGACGCGTCCGACCGCGCGAAGGACGCCCAGGACCGCGCCGAGGCGCTCCAGATGGAGGGGTGGCTCGCCGACTGTGGCTCGACTCCCCGTTGCATGCGCGAGCGTGCGGGGACGCTGGCAGGGCTCTCTGGGTCTGCGAACCCCAACTATCCCTCGCCCGAGGGATGGAACTTTGGGGTCGCGCTCGAGCGTGCCCGTGCGTACTACGCTCGCAGGGTGGCGATCGAGGCGCCGCATGGCGGTGACATCGAGTCGGTCACCGACTCCCTTGCCAGGCGGGCGTTCTACGAGTATGCCCGTGACACCGTGCGGTCCGGTCACTACCGCGAGCTGGCCGACGGAGCCGTCGACCTCTCCCTTCCCCGCCTTCCGCGAAACATGTCCCAGGTCCGTGCGACCCGTCTCTACACCGAGTCGCGGTGGCCTTGCTCCATCGAGGACGGCGTGCGCACGCTCCACTCCACGCTTGCCTGCCCCGGTGCGACGGGGCCCTCGTCGGGAACTGCGTCGCTTGCCGAGCAGGAGTCGGGCATCGTCGGGCATTGCCCCGTCTGCCGCATGGACGTGGGGGACATGGGCAAGACCCCTGCCGCGTCAACCTCGATCGACAACGGCTTCGAGCACTTCTGGGCCCGTGTCTGCGATGCCGCGGACGCCTATGAGGCGGCGTGCTCCGACCTCGCGGCTGCCAAGGGGGAGATGCGCTCCATCTCGGACGAGGGGGCGTCTGCCTTCGAGCGTGCCATCGAGGCCCTTTCCGTCGATCGGCCGAGCATCTGCCCTCCCGGGGCATGGGGTTGCGTCGCGGTCGTCGCGCGCCCGAGCACGGGCGTGGCGCCCGCCGAGCTCACCTCGGCCTTCCTCTCGGAGGCCCATGTCCCCGCAGGAGCCGCGGTCTCTGCGGCGGTGCTTGCCCCCGACCCCGCGACTGCGGAGAACAACGTGCTCTCGAGCTTCCTAGACGGCCTGTCGGTGGATGGGGGAGTCGCGGTTGGCGTCGCGGGGAGGATCCTGGATGCCTGGGGAAGCTTCCTCGTCGCCTACGGGTCGGTCTACGAGGATGTCGGCAGCACCGCGGGAGGGCTGCTCACGAGGCTCGACGGAGTCTCGGGCTCGAGCATTGGCCGGTCGCTCTCCGAGCGGCTCGCAGACCTCGTCGCCGCCGCGGGGTTCGAGCCCGTCGACATGCGCATGAGGAAGCCCGTGCTCACGGGGACGGCAAACGTTCTGGGAAAGGGAGGTGTGAGCGACTCCCTGGGCATACGCGAGCTCGTCGAGTCCCTGCCCGCATCGGGGTCGCCCACCCAGATCGCGGCGGCCTTGGGAAGGCATGTGGTCAACAGGTTTGGCGCCACGACCGTGACCATAGCCGAGCTGCCCATTCCGGGGACCGACCTCACCATCCCCCTGACCCTTGACCTGAGGGGCCTGGTGAATGCCGTATGAGGCGCCCG
Source organism: uncultured Atopobium sp. (assembly GCA_946647055.1). Next base: position 10,581 of record CAMPCT010000033.1, read on the forward strand.
GTGATGGTGGCGGCGCACGCGCTCATGGGGGAACGGGGCCAGATGTGCGTCGAGATGGCCGTGCTGCTTCCGGTGACCCTGGTCATTGCCCTCGCCGTCCTCAACCTGGCCCGCTACGCGGAGCTCTGCGCACGCTTCGACAGGGTTGCCCTCGACGCGGTCGTCGCCTGTGGTGCGTCACCCTCTGGCGCGGGGGACGCCTCGTCCTCCTCAGCCCAGGTCGAGGCCCGCATCCAAGAGGCCTTCGCGGACGTCGACAGGCTCGAGGTGAGCGTGACGTCATCCGAGGTCGGGCGCCTCTCGGGTGCCGACGCGACCTTCTCCATCCTCCCCACGCTGACGCGCTACACCTGTGAGATGCGCCTCTCCCCTTGGCCGTCCTCGTTCGCCATCGCGGGGGTGAGTCTGGGGCCGCCAGCCCGGCTCGTCCACAGGAGGTCGTTGGTCGTCGACAGGTTCAGGGCGGGGGTGGTGGTCTAGATGCGGGACGTGACGGTGACGTTTGGGCGACCGGGGACGTCCGTGACGGCACGTTGGCTCACGACCCCCCTGCAGCGCCTGCGAGGGCTGCTGCTCACGGGCAGTGATGCCCGGCCGGTGCTGCTCGAGGGATGTGCCTCCGTGCACACCTTTGGCATGGCATACCCCATCGACGTGGCGTTCCTTGGGCGCGACGGGTCGTGCCTGCTGTCGGTCCGCGGCATGCGGCCGGGTAGGGTCCTGGGCGCCAGGGGGTCGCGGCGGGTGCTCGAGCGCCCGGCAGCGGACGGACCCTGGCCGCAGAGGGGAGAGCGTGTCGAGATGACATATGGCCGCGGGGGAGGGGGATCTCCGCCGCGGAAGGGGGCCCAGGCCCCGCTGGTGACGAAGGACGCAATGGATGGGGCGAAGCCCCGGATGGGAGTTCGATCATGGCAAGGCAGTACTCGTTTGGCGGTTCGTCGATGCAGGCAGAGGAGCGGGAGCGGGCGGAGCAGGCCGAGGGCCAGGCGGTTGGCGTCAAGGTGTGCCCACGCTGCGGGGCGAGGCTCTTCGAGGACATGGACGTGTGCTATGGGTGTCTCTATGACTTCAGGAACCCGGGCGAGGGCTTCGTGAGCCTTCCCGACCCAGAGGGGCAGGCATCGGGTGCCAAGTCGGCTGTAGCCGCCCGCCCCTTGGGCAGGCAGGCGGGACCGTCGTCGACAAAGGCCGGTCCCACGCCGCCTCGGGAGATGGCCATGCCGGGCGACCCGGGGGCGACGCTCGCCTTTGGCAGCGAGCTGCCTCCCGTGGTGCTCAGGGTCAGGTCCCCGAACGTCGAGTTCGTTATCCCCGTGGGCGATGGTGGCGTCTCCTTTGGGCGGAGTCCCGAGAACGACGTCATCCTGCCAGCCCGCACGGTGTCGCGCGAGCACCTGCGCGTGGTGCGACGTGGTGACGACACCATGGCGTTCGACCAAGGCGCGACCAACCCGACCCTCCTGAACGGCAACGCCATCTCGGGGGGCGTCAGGATCGCCGATGGTGACGTCCTCGAGGTGGGCAACGTCAGCATCAAGCTCGAGCCGGCCGGATAGCGCAGGCCATACGCAGACCCTGTGCCTCCCTCGCCCGACGGATGGCACCTCCCCCGCACATGCGCTATACTGACGAACACGTGTACGAATACCATGTGCGAGGGAGGTGCGGGCGATGAACGCCGAGGAGATCGTCGAGCTCATCCTCAAGGCCGCGCGCGAGAGCCGCGTGTTCAGCGGCGACGTGTACCGTGACGAGCCCATCATCCGCACCGGCAGGCAGGCATATGGGGGCAAGGCCGCTCGCCAGCCTGCGGCGGAGCGCACCAGGATCCCCCGGGTCCAGCGGCCAGAACAACACCCCCGCCCGCGCGAGGGCCTGCCCATCTGGTCGTTCGCCCGCGACCTCGCCGAGGCGGCCACCGAGGTGGTGACGCCCGTCCCCGAGCCCATCGCACGCATGCGTGACCTTGCCCGCAGGCGGGGGAGGGGCGCGTTCGCCTATGCGAGCCCCCAGCTCTTCTACGAGCAGGCCCGCCTCATGGAGAACTATGCCGACGACTTCCCCTACGAGGGCGACTTCAGCAAGTACTACCCCACGTACGAGGACATGACCAACACGCAGCTCCGCGGGTACTTCACGTGGCGGGCGCGCCTGCGCGCGGGCGAGGCACCCGCGGCCCCGCTGTCGTTCCTCTTCGTGCACATCTACGAGTTGCTCTGTGGCGTGGGCGTCGCGGGGCCCGAGGAGGGCCTGGCGGAGCTCGTGCGGCTGCGCGAGTCGTATGGGCCCCGGCCCGGCAACGAGGCCCTCGTATCCTACCTCGCCATCTGGATCCCCGACTACGTCGCCTATCACGGCCTCGACCAGTCCCTGCTCGACCTTGCGGGAGCCACGTCCCCGCTCGAGCATGCCATCGCGGTCCTTGACGCGGCGGAGAAGGCGCTGCTCTCAAGCGCGAGCCCTGGCATGTGGGACGAGTCGCTCCCAGGCATCCCCTCCCGTGCCGACCTCACCCTCGCCCTTGCAACGGCGTCGCGCTACCGGCTCGACCGCTCGCGCGCCTTTGGCGCGTGGCGCGACGAGCTGGACGAGTGCTGCTCCACCGTGTTCGCCCGTCTGGTCGACCACTGCCGTCGCCGTCGCAAGCGTGGCTTCGTTGACGGCCTCTTTGGCCAGGCGGAGGCCGTGCCCTATGTCATCTTCCGCTCGGCGGTCTTCTTTGACCCCAGGCCCCACGAGGACTGCGTGGTGAGCCTTGGGGAGCGTGGGTCGCTCGCGTGCCGCTCCGGCCGCTGGACGCGCCTGCGCCCGCACGCCTCCCCCAACGCAAGCGCCGAGCTGGGCGACATCCTCCACGAGGTCGACCGCGTCCTCCGCCTGCACAAGGGTGGCCTTCCCGAGCTCAAGGCCCGGGGCGTGCCCAAGTACGTCCATGCGATCGTCGAGGAGGAGGTCGGGTCGTGCCTCGCTCGCCGGGCTGCCGTGGAGGCCGCGCAGGTGCACATCGACCGCACGGCGCTGGTGGGCATTCGCGCCGCCGCATCGCGCACGCGCGAGGCCTTGCTCGTCGACGAGGAGCGTGACGACGCACCGGAGCCGCTGCCCGTGCCGCAGGTCGAGCCCGAGCTGCCCGAGCGGTTTGTGTCCCCCGGCGCCACGAGCATCGAAGGCGAGCCTCCAGCCGCTCCTGCCACCTCCCTGCCCGGGCTCTCGTCCGAGGACCTCGCGTTCCTTCGCGACCTGCTCGACGGGAGGCTCGACGAGGAGGCCCTTCGCGGGTACGGCATCAAGGCCTCGCTCTTTGCCGACCACATCAACGAGGCCCTCCTCGACGAGGTGGGTGACACCGTGATCGAGTTCGACGGGGACGTCCCGCGCCTTGTCGAGGACTACGAGGAAGACGTGAGAAAGGCACTCGGATGACGGACGAGACAACAAGGCCCAAGGTACCCCGGCGCATCGCGACGGTGCTCGTCAACTCCCTCAAGGGCGGGGTCGTGCCCCGCGTGGGGCTTCCCTACATCACCGTGGGCCGCGAGGCAGAGATCGCGGCGCTCCTGCGCGACCTCGAGATCGTGGCCGACGGAGGCGCCTCGTTCCGCTTCGTCGTGGGAAAGTACGGCAGCGGCAAGAGCTTCCTGCTCCAGACCATCCGCAACCACGCGATGGGCAAGAACTTCGTGGTGGCGGATGCGGACCTCTCGCCCGAGCGTCGCCTGCAGGGCACCAAGGGCCAGGGGTTGGCAACCTACCGCGAGCTCATCTCCAACCTCTCCACCAAGACGCGTCCCGAGGGCGGTGCCCTCACCCTCGTCCTCGACCGCTGGATCTCGAACGTCCAGCAGGAGGTGGTGGCAGAGGGCACCGCGCCCGAGGACCCGGCCTTCGCCTCCCTGGTCGAGCAGCGCATCCACGCCGTCATCAGCGACCTCCAGGAGATGGTCCACGGCTTCGACTTCGCCCGGCTCCTCTCGCTGTACTTCCGCGCCTACCTCGACGGTGACGACGAGGCCAAGGGCAACGTGGTCAAGTGGTTCCGCGGCGAGTACCGCACCAAGGCCG
>CAMPCT010000034.1 GCA_946647055.1 uncultured Atopobium sp.
GCAGTCGGCGTTCAGGCGGATGGCATCCTCGACGTCGACCGCGACGACCTCGTGGGAGAGGTCGTCCTGCAGCATGGACGAGCCAGAGGTGGAGCGCAGCGCGATGGCCTTCGTGATCTCGGGCGGGACGCAGGCGCGGATGGCGCCACGGGTGCCCATGAAGCAGTCGACGTACGGGGCGAGCCTGGGCAGGAGCAGGTCGAGGCGCTCGAGGCCAGACGTCGAGCCCATGAAGTAGCCGTGGTCGAAGGCAAACATGACCGTGTTGCCGCTCTTGGGGTCAAAGATGTTGGAGAGGTGCTTCTTCATGCCCCAGTCGAGACTGTTCGCGCCCTTGACGTAGAAGCCCTGCTGGTTGGCAAACGGGGTATCGACGTGATAGTTCTTGGCAACCTTGAGGCCGTCCAGATCTGCCATGAGTCCCTCTTTCTCTTGGGTCCTATCTACCTACCTTGACGCACACGGTAAAGGATACGCCCGCACGCGCCGCAACGCTAATCTCAACCGCCCCCTTTGCCACGAATGGTGGCCCTGCGTGCCGTTTCGCTAGTACACGGGATTGTCGACCTCGACCTTGTCGCTCTCCTGATAGGGGGCGAGGGTCGAGACCATGAGGAGCGTCTCGTCATAGCGGTTGTTGACGTAGTGGACCTCGCCCGGCTCGATGTGGATGAAGTCTCCCGGGCCAAGCGTGTTGACGACGCCATCCACAACGACGTCCACCCTTCCCGCGAGGATATGGAAGTTCTCCTCCATCACGTTGTGGTAGTGGGCGTGGAAGTCCTGTCCCGGCTGGAACTGGACCATGGCATAGTTCATGCGCGGCCCCCGCATGAGGTACTTGGGGCCAGAGTCCCCAAAGCGATACTCGAAGTCGTTCTCGTTGGCGACGAACACGGCACTCCCCTTTCGTGCGCGACGACGCCCATCCTACGAGAGGAGGGACGCCCCAAACGCGAAGTACGCGATGACCGCAACGCCAAGGGCGATGCGATACCAACCAAAGGGCTTGAAGTCGTGGCGCTTCACGAAACCCATGAGGAAGCGGATGGCAATGAGGCTCACGACGAACGCCGTCACGCATCCTGCGAGCAGGATGGCGACCTCGCTGGCGGCAAAGGTGTTGCCCTTGAGGAAGTACTTGACCAGCCTGAGCCCACTCGCCCCCACCATGACCGGAATGGCCAGGTAGAAGGTGAACTCGGCAGCCACTGCACGCGAGCAGCCCAGCAGCAGGCCTCCAATGATGGTCGAGCCGGAACGCGAGGTCCCCGGGACGATGGAGAGCACCTGGAAGAGCCCGATGCCAAGGGCGGTCCCCCACGTGAGCTCCTCGATGGTCTGGATGCGGGCATCGGCGTCCGCAAGCACCGCGACGCCCTGGCCGGAGTCTGGGGCGGCCATGTGGCGAGGACGCGAGCCCGCGAGGGACGTCGCCATCTCGACGGCACGGCGCTCTCGCGCGTTCTCTATGAGGATGAACGCCACGCCATAGACGACGAGGGCGGCTGCGATGACATAGGGGCTGCCCAGGTGCTCCTCCATCCAGTCGTCAAGCGGGATGCCGATGGCCGCTGCGGGAACGCATGCGGCGACGACCTTCGCCCAGAGCAGCCAGGTGCCCCGACGCGCCTCGCGCGTCTTCGCGCGCGAGAAGGGGTTGAGCTCGTGGAAGAAGAGCACGCACACCGCAAGGATGGCACCCAGCTGGATCACGACGAGGAACATGTCCCAGAAGTCACGGGAGACGTCGAGGGTGACAAACTGGTTGAGCAGCAGCATATGGCCCGTCGATGACACGGGAAGCCACTCGGTGATGCCCTCAACCACGCCGTACAAAATAGCCTTGAGAATCTCGACGAGATCCATGCCGCCATCGCCTCTCTCACGCATCGCCTCATGTCCCAACGGGGACGGCATCCATGATGTACCACCCGTCGGCACCGTGGCACTGTTCGGAGGAAGGCCCTTGAAAAACACCACGGTAACGGGATGCCGGGACATGCACGCCAAGGGGCGACTTGAGATCGCCCAAAGGAAAAGGCCAGCTACTGGCCCAGTATTTCCAGTAAATTGTCTATTCGAAATGGGGAGAAATGTGGCTTTTTTTGTGATTGCGAAACCGCAGGTAAAACATACCGTATTTACGTTTTCCCAGTTAAACGGCCCATCTGGAGGGTAGATTTTGGGGAGCCATTTCTGGTATCCTTCCATGCCATTCCACTCTAAACGCAGCCCTTGCCCTACAGTTGTGAGCTACGTCTGTGTCGAAACGGCAGACACGCGGCGTCTTTGCGCAGGAAACGATGCATTTTGAGGAGGTGCAGAACTTGAACGTCCGTCTCAGGGAGACCCTTGTGGCACTCGCTGCCGGCGCACTCGTCTGCACCGCGCTCATGCCCACGCCCGCATATGCCGTCACGCAGTCAGACATCGAGGAGCTCCACCAGCAGGCCGAGGAGGCCGAGCAGCAGGCTGCAGAGGCCGAGCAGCGCGCCGCTGAGGCGGGCGAGGCCTACGAGGCGGCCCAGTCGGAGCTCACCGAGCTCCAGTCTCGTGTCGAGGAGGCCAACCAGACCTACCTCGAGGCCCAGGCGGTAGTCGACCAGCTCAATGCCGAGATTGCCGAGAAGCAGGCCAACATCGACGAAATCGAGGCACAGCTCCCCGAGCTACGCGAGCGCGCGGCAGAGGCCATGCGGGGCATGTACAAGCTCCAGCAAGGTGCCCCCGGCCTCGTGAGCCTCATCCTCTCCTCCGAGGACTTCAACGAGTTCCTCACCATGATCACCTACATAGACGCCGTCCAGGAGCGCAACTTCACCGCCGTCGACGAGCTCATCGAGTCCGAGAAGGAGCTCGAGCGTCAGAAGGCCGAGCTCGACGTCGAGCAGGAGGCCGCGACCGAGGCCGCCCAGAAGGCACAGGACGCGCTCGCCGAGGCCCAGGCAGCCCGCGACGAGGTCCAGCGCCGTGCCGAGGAGGAGGCCGCCCGCCAGGCAGCCGAGGCCGAGGCTGCCATCGAGGCCGCCCGCGCCGCCCAGGCGGCCGCCGAGGAAGCCGCCCGCCAGCAGGAGATCCTCGACGAGGAGACCCGCAAGCGCGAGGAGGAGGCAGCCGCAGCGGCCCGGGTCTTCCAGACCGGGTCCGGCCAGAACGCCCAGATCGAGATTCCCAACTCCTTCACCCCCAGCTCCGTCAACTGGGACGTGTCGCGCGACGAGTTCATCGACGAGTGGGGCGCGCGCATCGACGTCTACCTCGACGGATCGCCGCTTGCCGGGCATGGCCGCACCTTTGCCGAGGCCGCCTGGGACTATGGCGTCGACCCGCGCTGGTCGCCCGCCATCTCCTGCACCGAGAGCTCGAAGGGCCGCTACTGCTTCCTGCCCAACAACGCATGGGGCTGGGGTCACGTGAGCTGGCCCGACTGGGACACGGCCATCCGCGAGCACGTCGCTGGCCTCTCCGCAGGCTACGGCTACACGATCAGCGTGGCGAACGCAAAGAAGTACTGCCCGCCCAACTGGCAGTTCTGGTACGCCACCACCCTTGCCCAAATGGAGCGCATCTAGACACGAGGTCCCCACGGGGCCTCGTTCACTCCCGTCCCTCCTCCGTGATAAAGTCATCGGCATGACCACGACCACACGGAGGAATCGCATGACCACAAAGAAACAGTTCGACATCGACCCGGCAATCGTCCCAGGCGCCCTTCTCGAGGGCTTCGAGGTCACCTTCATCGAGCAGGTCCCCGAGATCAGCGGCCAGGCGGTCGTCATGCGCCACGTTCAGACGGGAGCCAGGACCATGTGGCTCGCCTGCGCCGACTCCAACCGCTCCTTCGCCATCGCGTTCAAGACGCCTCCCGCCAACGACACGGGTGTCTTCCACATCCTCGAGCACTCGGTCCTGTGCGGCAGCGAGCGATTCCCGGTCAAGGAGCCGTTCGTCAACCTGCTCAAGAGCTCCATGCAGACCTTCCTCAACGCGCTCACGTTCCCCGACAAGACCATGTACCCCGTGGCATCCACCAACGAGCAGGACCTCATGAACCTCATGGACGTCTACCTGGACGCCGTCCTGCACCCCAACATCTACCACCGCCCCCGTATCTTCGAGCAGGAGGGCTGGCACTACGAGCAGGAGGAGGAGGGTGCCCCCCTCACCTACAACGGCGTCGTCCTCAACGAGATGAAGGGCGCGTACTCCGACCCCGACGAGGTCCTCATGGAGGCCCTCAACCACAGGCTCTTCCCCGACACCTGCTACGGCTTCGAGAGCGGCGGCAACCCGCGCGCCATCCCGCAGCTCACCTATGAGGAGTTCCTCAGGACCCACGCCCGCCACTACAACCTCCCCAACAGCTACACCGTCCTCTACGGCGACCTCGACATCCACCACGTCCTCACCTTCCTTGGGGAGCGCTTCCTCGGCGCCGAGACGCGTGACGCCGGCGAGCCCAACGAGCTCGCCCTCCAGGCGCCCGTCAAGACAGGTCTCGAGCAGGTGACGATGGCCACCACTCCCGAGAACGCCACCGTGGGCGTCGCCTACGTCATCGGGACCGCCGCCCAGCGCGAGCGCATGCTGGCGGCGAACATCCTGCTCGACGCCCTCATGGGCAGCAACGAGTCGCCCCTCAAGCGGAGCCTCCTCGAGGCCGGTCTTGGTGACGACGTCAACCCGATGCTGCTCGACGGCATCGCCCAGCCCATCGTCCTCTTCCAGCTCAAGGGCGCGCACGAGGGCGTGGCGGAGCGCTTCGTCACGCTCCTCGAGGAGCGCTGCGCTCAGCTCGTCAGCGAGGGCATCCCCCGTGCCAACCTCGAGGCATCGCTTGCCCAGGCGGAGTTCAACCTCCGCGAGGGTGACAACGGCTGGCTCGCGGACGGCGTCGCGCATTCCGTGAACGCCATGTCGAGCTGGCTCTACGACGATGACGACCCCGTCGCATACCTTCGCTACGAGGATGCCCTCGCCCACATGCGTGCAGGCCTCGACGAGGGCTACTTCGAGGAGCTCCTCTCGTCGATGGTGTGCACCTGCGAGCATAGTGCGGCCGTCGAGGTCGTCCCCGTCGAGGAAGGTGACGCCGCCGAGGAGGTGGCCGAGCTTGCCACAAAGGCCACCAAGCTTGGTCCCGAGGGACTTGCCGCGGTGCGCGCCGAGACAGCCGCCCTTCGTGCCGAGCAGGAGCGCGAGGACTCGCCCGAAGACCTCGCCAAGCTCCCCCAGCTGGGCATCGATGACATCGGCGAGGCGGCGCCCGAGCCTCCCCAGCACGAGGTCGAGGCACCCCTCCCCTGCGTCTACCACGAGATCGACTCGCATGGCATCGACTACGTCTACACCTACTTCGACCTTGGCTGCCTGACCTTCGACGAGCTCCCGTACGCCACGGTCCTCTGCGACGTCCTTGGGAGGCTCGACACGCGTTCCCACACGGCCGCCGAGCTCGACACGCTGACCGAGCTCAACCTTGGCCATCTCAGCTTCTTCTGCGAGACCGAGTGCCTCCGTGGCGACGCGCAAGCCGCCAAGCCCATGCTCATCTGCAGCACGAGCGCCCTCTCGCCCAACGTGGAGCTCGCTGCCACCATCCCCGCCGAGGTGTGGGGCGAGACCATCTTCACCGACCGCGGACGGGTCCGTGACATCCTCCAGCAGCGACGCCTCAACATGGAGCAGACCTTCATGGGCTCGGGTCACGCCTGCGCCCTGACGCGCGCGGGCTCGTACTTCTCGCGCGTGAGCCTCGTCGCCGACAAGTGCTCGGGCATCGACTTCTACCTCTTCCTCAAGGACCTCCTCGACCACTTCGACGAGCGCTTCGATGACCTTGTCCAGAGGCTCGAGGACGTCTCCTCGCGCGTCTTCGTCGCCAACAACGCGCAAGTGAGCTTCACGGGCACCGAGGACGACCTTGCCCGCTTCTGGGAGGCCGGTGGCACGCTCGGCCTTGAGGAGCGCCCGACCGAGCGCATCCTCGAGATCCCCGAACCCCAGGTCAAGAACGAGGCCTTCGTCGTCCCCACCAACGTCTGCTTTGTGGGTGAGGCGACCGATGGCACCAAGCTGGGCATCGAGCACTCCGGCGAATGGCTCGTCGCCTCCCGTGCCGTCACCCTCGACTACCTGTGGAACGAGGTCCGCGTGAAGGGCGGTGCCTATGGCTGTGGCATGCGTTGCAGCCTCGCCTCTCAGGTCTCGTTCTACTCGTTCCGCGACCCCAGCCTTGATGCCACCGTCGAGCGCTACGAGCGTGCGGCCGCATGGCTTGGGACATGGGACCCAAGCGAGAGCGAGTTCACGGGATACGTCGTGTCGACGGTCGCCGGCATGGACGCCCCCGTCAAGCCCCGCGCACTCGCACGCAGGCAGGACCTGAGTCGCCTGGCGGAGCGTCCCGACGACTGGCGTGCCACAATCAGGGCACAGGAGCTCGCGGCGACCCCCGAGCGCATCCGTGCGATGGCATCCCAGCTCGAGGGGCTTCCCGAGCGACGCGGCATCTGCGTCTTCGGCAACGCCGACATCATCGCCTCCTCAAAGCTCGGCCTCGAGGTCATCGAGCTGATGGGTTAGGGCGGAGACGACCATGACCGGCTTCACGAGGAGGTTCCTTCGTTGGTGGACGACGCGGCGACGCATAGGCGCCGAGCTCGCCGCCGAGGTCGAGCGCTATGTCGACGCGCGTTACGTCGACGAGGATGCCACGGGCTCGTTCTCCGCATCGATGCCACCAGAGGCTCCCGAGGAGGCATGCGGAGCGTGTCTGGCTATGGAGGACGCGGCTCCCACCACATGGGATGCCGCCCCTTCGGCGCCTTGCATGGCAGCCCCTGCGGCGGCTGCCGCGCCCCGTCGCAACAAGGCAGCCGCACGGCAGACATACGGCGCAGCCCCGCCTTCCCTCGAAAGCCTGCTCAGGAACCTCGACGCCTCGTTCTCGGACACCCTCTTCCAGATGATCGACGCACGCGGCCTCTCCGATTCCCAGGTCTACCGCCATGCGCACCTGAGTCGCCAGCACTTCTCGAAGATCCGGAGCAACCCGGCCTATCGCCCGACCAAGTCGACCGTGCTTGCCCTCGCCATCGCCCTCGGGCTCACGCTCGAGGAGACCAAGCTTCTGCTCAACCGCGCAGGCTTCTCGCTGAGCCACGCAAACAAGGCCGACATCATCGTCGAGTACTTCATCGAGCATGGGGAACATGACCTCAACGTCATCAACCGCACGCTCTACCACTTTGACCAGCCCATACTTGGCAGCTAGCGAGAGGGGGGCACTCCCTCCCCCACGCAGCGCCATTTGTCCCCTCGCAGTTTACCTATGGCCTTCTCGTAGCGCGTATCGTCCCTCTCGTACGCAGGCAACGCGAGAAGGGACACACCATGGGCAACAACATCACCGAGCTCGTCTTCATCATCGACCGCAGCGGATCCATGGCCGGGATGGAGGACGACACCATCGGCGGCTTCAACTCCGTCCTCGAGAAGAACCGCGGTACGGAGGGCACGGCATTCGTGACCACCGTGCTCTTCGATCACGAGCAGCTCACGCTCCACGACCGCATCGACATCCGCGAGGTCGAGCCGCTCACGCGCGACGACTACCAGGTGCGTGGCTGCACGGCCCTGCTCGATGCCGTCGGCGACACCGTCAAGCACATCCGTCGCGTCCAGCGCTACATGCCCAAGGGCCACAAGCCCGACCACACCATCGTCGCCATCATCACCGACGGCATGGAGAACGCCAGCAGGAAGTACCGCTATCCCGAGGTCAAGCACATGATCGAGAAGGCCCAGGGGAAGGGTTGGGAGTTCCTCTTCCTTGGTGCGAACATCGACGCCGCCGCCGAGGCCGGACGCATCGGCATCCGGAGGGAGCGTGCCGCCCGCTATGTCAATGACAAGGTCGGCGCACCGCTTGCCTATGAGGCGGTCGCATGCGCGAGCGTCGCCTTCCGCGAGGGAGGCTCCATCGACGACGCCTGGGCCCGCAAGGTCAACGAGGACAACGCACGGCGCGGAAGGTAGCGCCGCGCAGCAGGAGTGCAAAACAAGGCTGTTTGACTAGCGCACGGCGTATCCGGGGACGAGGTCGAGCACGTGGACCTCGTCCCCTACGAATGCATAGATGACGAGGTAGGGGCCGATGACCAGCTTTCGGGCATCGACACCATAGCGGTCCTCCAAAGCGGGTCTCTTGATCGGCGAGCCCATCTCGGGAAAGGTCTCGAGGAGATGCAAGGACTTGTCGACCTTGTCCACGATAGCGTCTGACTCGACCTCACACAGCCTGCCAAGGAACTGGGCAGAGAGGATGACGTCAGCCTGTGGCACGCTTTCCCCTCTTTTCCCAGACTTGTGCCATGCCCTCCTCGAGGGTGGTGTACCGCCCCTCCTCAAAGTCTCTGAGGCCGCGATCGATGCCTTCCGCTATGCGCTGCTCGAGCAGAGCCTCACGAATGCGACGCTGCACGTAGTCCTCAAAGAGTTCCTCGGTCGAAAAGATGTACATACCACGACCGTCAACGGTCAGGCGGACGATACTGTCCTTCGCGGCGGCGCGCACCGCAGCTGCATCCTTCTGCAAAGCGCTGATGGGAAAGATGGGTTCCATAAGTACCTCCAACTATACAGATGTTCGTTAGAAGGTCTTATAGAAGATTATATATATGATAAGAACCTAGAGCAACCCAGCCATGGCCAGCAGCGGCGTGAGCACGATGGGCAGCAGGCAGGCGGGCAGGAAGTTTGCCACCTTGATGTCGGTGACGCCCAGCATGTTGAGTCCCAGGCCAAAGAGCAACAGCGAGCCCGTGGTCAGCATCTGGGTGATGATGGCGTCGGTGAGCACCGGTGCGATGGCCGCGGCACCAAGCGAGAGCAGCGCCTCGTAGGCAAAGACCACGATGCCCGAGAGCATGACGCCCGCGCCCATGGTGGTGGCCATGATCACGTTGATGATGAAGTCCATGAGCGACTTGGCATAGAGCGTCGAGTGGTCGAGGACGAGACCGCTCTCGAGCGACCCGACGATGGCCATGGACCCAATGCAGATCACGAGCGTCGAGCTCACGAAGCCACGCGAGATGTTGGCAAAGGCGGGGTTGCCCGCAAAGAGGGACTCGGCGCGCGCCTGGATTGCGTCACCCAGGCGGCGGACGGCACCGTCGATGTCAACGATGTGGCCGATGGCCCCACCCAAGGTCATGGCCAAGGTGACGAGCAGCACGGAGCCGCCCGAGAACATACCCTGGATGCCCGTGAGGCAGATGCACAGGGCCATGCCCAGGAGCAGGAAGTCGCCCAGGTCCTTGCGCAGGCGCGTTCCCACGAGCATGCCCCCAAGACCGCCCAGCACGGCCGCGATACCGTTTACCAATGCCCCAAGAATGACCATCGTCCTACCCCCTCGGTCCCGGCTCCGCGACGTCGGCAGCAGGTCCGGTCTCGCAGGTCGTGTCGCAGAAGACCACCGTGGCACCAAAGTCGCGCAGCAGCGGGGCGATGTCATCCATCTCGACGAACATCGTGGCGGTGTTCACCAGGGGGTGGCAGTCGAAGCGCTTGTGCTCGAGCTCCCTGCCAAAGACGACCACGACCTCATGCGACTCGTCGTTGAGGACGCCCAGCGGCGTGACCGATCCCTGGACGAGACCCAGCTTCTCCATGAGGAGCTCCTCGTTCGCGAACGAGAGCCGTTTGCAGCCCAGCTGCTTGTGCAGGCGCTTGAGGTCGATGGCGGTGTGCTCGTCGGTGGTTACCACGTAGAAGTGGCCGCGCTTGTCGGTGAGAAAGAGGTTCTTGGTTGGTATGGCGAGGCGCGGAACAAGCACATCGGCCTCCGCGACCGTCATGACCGCCTCATGGTGATAGACCTCGTACGGAATGCCCCTCTCATCGAGGAGCTCGTACAGCCCTTCCTCTGTCATCCCTGTCCCTTCGTTCGTCTTAGAGAATCGATGATAGCAGGGCAGGGCAAGACCGACCGCACAGCCACGGATTCACTACGTTTGCGTTGAAACATGTTTTTTCGTCATATCATAACGTTATATAACGTATCATACGTTAGGTACGGCATCGCAGTGCCAGAGGACAACCCAAGGGGAGGGGAACGACATGGCAGGCTACATCAGGCGCGACCAAGTTGCAGGCATGAACATCCACTACCTGTACTACTCGCTCGAGTACTTCCTTGACACCCAGGCCGAGCTGGGCTTCGAATCCATCGAGCTGTGGGGCGGCGCCCCGCACTTCTACCTCACCCCCGAGTCCAACGAGGACGTCGCCGCAGTGAGGCGCAAGCTCGACGAACGCGGCCTCACGATTCGCTGCTTCACCCCCGAGAACTGCACCTACCAGTATCAGTTCGCGGCGCAGACGCCGCTGCTGTTCGAGAAGAGCCTCCAGTACTTCTCGCGCGGCCTCGAGGTCGCGGCCGAGCTGGGCAGCCCCCTCATGCAGTGCAACTCCGGATGGGGCTTCTGGAACGAGGACCGCGAGGAGGCGTGGAAGCGCAGCCGTGAGATGCTTCGCACGCTCTCCGAGCGCGCCGAGGAGTTGGGCGTCACCCTCGTCATGGAGTCGCTGCGCCGTGCCGAGAGCCAGCTCGTGAACACGCTCGCCGACGCCAAGCGCATGTTTGACGAGGTGGATCACCCCAACTTCAAGATCCTGCTCGACACGGTGCCCATGAGCATCGAGGGCGAGACCGTCCAGGACTGGTTTGACGTCTTTGGCGACAACATCCGCCACATGCACTTCGTCGACTGCAACCCCTACGGCCACCTCGTCTGGGGTGACGGCGACCGCGACCTCGAGGCGTGGTGCAAGACGCTCGCCGACAACGGCTACAACGGCTTCCTGGGCCAGGAGATCACCGACGGCAAGTACTACGACGACCCACGCGAGGCCGACCGTCAGAACATGGAGCACTACAAGCGCGTCTTCGTCTAGGCAGCACGAGGACACGGCACGAGAGGAGACAACATGGCAAAGCTCAAGAAGTCACAGCTCACGATGGGCAGCTTCCACTACGCGTTCTATCCCTTCGAGTTCTTCTGCGACTCCATGAAGAGGCTCGGCATCGACTCGGTCGAGGTCTCCGCCAACCGCGGTCACCTGTGGACCGCGGGGGACGGCGTCGAGAGGGCTGCCGAGATGCGCACGCAGCTCGAGGCCGCCGGCGTGAGTCGCGTCGCCTGCGTGTGCGCCGAGCAGAACGGCTTCCCCTACAACATCGCCGCCAAGGACGACGCTCGCAGGGCCGCCTCGGTCGCCTATATGTCCGATACCATCCGCTGCGCCGCCGCGCTGGGCAGCCCCATCGTACTGCTGTGCCCGGGCACGGGTTACCTCAACGAGAATCCCGCCGAGGGTCGCGCCCGCAGCCTCGACTCCGCCAAGCAGCTCGTCGAGGTCGCCGAGGAGTGCGGCGTGCGCCTGGCGCTCGAGACCCAGGCACTCGAGGAGTCCACGCACATGAACAACGTCTGGCAGCAGCGTGGCTTCATCGACGACGTCAACAGCCCCTGGCTCGGCGGCATGATCGACACCGTGCAGCTTGCGATGTTCGACAAGTCGATCGAGGAGGACATCGACGTCCTGGGTGACAAGCTCTGGCACGTCCACCTGGGAGACACCACCCTCTTCGAGCTGGACCTCGCCGATCCGTCCATCGCGGCAATGTGGACGCCCGGCCACTCCAGCTATGGCCATGTCAACATCGGTGGCGGCGAGCTTCCGCTTGCCGAGGAGCTTGCAGCCCTGGGCGACGCCGGCTACGAGGGCGCCGTCTCCGTCGAGATTTGCGGCTGGGACTTCTTCCTCGAGCCCGAGCGCTTCGCACGCCAGGCCCTCGAGGTCATCGGCGACTGCTTCGAGTAACCGCATTGAATGACGCATTGGGGACGTTTCCCTTTGCGTCTGACGCAAAGGGGACGGATGTCGTACCATGTGACGTCTGTCCCCTTTGCGTCAGACGCAAAGGGAAACGTCCCCAATGCGTCATCCGGGAGGAGGAGCCATGTGCGAGATGTTCGCGGTCAGTGCGGCACGGCCCCTCGACCCCGTACCGTACTTGCAGGAGTTCTTCCCCGACAGCGTGTGGCACCCCCATGGCTGGGGCCTTGCCTGGCGCGAGGGTGACGAGGTCCGCCTTCACAAGGAACCCGTCATGGCGGCAGAGTCCGCCTTGCTCGAAGGCCTGCTGGAGACGGGCCTCATGTCCCCGCTGCTCATCGCACACATCCGCAATGCGACGCGCGGCGTCATGTCGTACGAGAACTGCCATCCCTTCGTCATGCGGGATGTCAGCGGGCGCACCTGGGTCGTCGCACACAACGGCACGATGCTCTCCGACGCCTTGATTGAACCCTTCCGAGCAGATCAGAGAGGGACCACGGACAGCGAGCGCCTGGCACTCTTCCTCACGAACCGCATGAACGAGGCGATCGCTCAGAAGGGACGGCCGCTCGACTGTGACGAGCGATTCGCCGTGCTTGACGAGGCCATCGTGGAACTCGCCCCAGATAACAAGCTCAACCTCGTCATCGAAGACGGCGAGTGCCTCTACGCACACACGAACACCGACCAGCCGACGCTCTACGAGTGGTGCGGTGATAACCTCGTGCTTCTTTGCACGCGCCCCTTGGACGTCAGGGGATGGGGTCCCGTCCCCAGCTGCCAGCTCATCGCCTACTGCAACGGATGCGTAGCCTCACGAGGCACCATGCACGGGTCTTCCTTCGACAACGACCTCTACCTGCGCATCATTTCGCAAGAGCGCTCCTCGCACTAACTCTCCTTGACAAGGTCGGCAATGTGGACGCAGTCGACGCCGTTCTGCTCACAGAGTTCGATGAGCCGACGGTCCTCGGTGAAGAGAGTTGCCCCAAGACGTCGGGCCAGCACGAAGTAGAAGACGTCATAGACGGAGTGGCCAAGTCTGCAAGCCTCTCCAAAGACTTCGGTCGCATACCCCTCGAACCCATGAAACTCGTCTACGAGGGCAATGGCACTTCCCACGCGTCTCTTTGCGTCATCCTGGGTCATGAGGCCTGCTCGCACGTACTTCCACATCGCACTGCACACCTCTGGATAGAGGAGGCTACTGCTGACGACCTTCTCGCCTTTGAGCATAAGCCCTCTGAGTGCCCGTCCCACCTCGTCGTCCAACACCATGGGAATCACAGCGCTACAGTCCAAAACGACCATCTCGCTCCTCCCTGTCCTCAGCGAGCATATCTATGACACTGGGGAAGTTCTCGGGGATTGTGACCTTCGGCATCGTCTCCAGCTGTGCGAAGATGCGCTTACGACGCACGATGCGCTCGGTAGCCGCTTGGGGAGAGTCGTCGTCATGCCGCACGACTTGCAAGCGCATTCGTTCAGCACGTTCGCGAAAGTGCTGGTCAAGGATGAACGTGGTCTGCTGGGCAAGGCTTCTGAACTCGGCAGCAGCCTCGTCGGCAAGTTTGTCGTAGAGGTCCTGGGGCAGGTCCCTCACCTGAAGCGTTGGCATGTTTCCTCCCTATGCATGCACTTTGCATGCATTTTACCCCAATTGACTTGGTTTTCAAACGCGCATGACCCTCCCCTCGACCGGCAGAATCGCGTATCCTTGCCACAAGGAGACCACGGAAGGGGCACGAATGAGCGAGATTGGCTTCACCATCACACCGAGCAGGGAACTCACCGCAGACGAGCTTGCCTCCCTCAGGCGCCACTACCTCACCTATGCACGCGCCGAGCGTGACGAGGTGCGCGACCTCCATGCCGACCTCGACGCCATCTACGACGGCATCGACTCCCTCGTGCGCGCGGGCGGCCTCGCGCGGACAATCACCACGCTCAACCAGTGCGGCAAGGTCGTGGTGTTCTCCACGGACTCGTCCACGCTGTCGCTGCGCGAGTTCCAGCAGGCCATGCTCGCCGTGGACAAGCCCATCACGCTCGTCGCCGAGAGCGCCCCCGATGCAGGCACCGTGGCTGACCTGTGCCCCGATGACGTGCTGATCGTGGTCACCACGTCCAACGGCTTCGCCCGCAGGCAGCGTGAGGCGATCGAGCAGAGCAAGGCGTTCAAGATCATCGTCACGGCCAGCAAGGACCCAGACCTCCACGCCATCTTTGACGAGGTCCTTACCATCGGTGAGGGCTCCGAGGAGGGCAGCTCGCTGCACCGCGTCTATGCCACGTTTGGCGTGACGTACTTCTTCGACCGTCTGTTCTCGCAGTA
>CAMPCT010000035.1 GCA_946647055.1 uncultured Atopobium sp.
ACGCAGGCGTTCGACGAGACGATCGAGGGCACGAGGACGAGCGCCGGACGCTTGGGCTGGAGGGGCTTCATGGCGGCGCGGGACAGGTCGAGGACCTTGCTCGAACCAAGGGCAACGACAACGGTGGCCCCGGACTCCCCAATGGCTTTGGCGAGCTCGCGAGCACGTCCCTTCTCGCACTTTGGGCGCTCGAGGCGCATGACCTCGACAGACTCCACGTCGCTGCCCGAGCGGATGCCATCCGCCATGCGCCTGAGAAGGTCCTCGGAGGGATGTCGGTCGCACAACAGAAGGCAGCTGCCCCCCATGCCGCGCAGGTGCTCGCCAAGCGTGCAGGCAGCACCCGACGAGAGCGCGTATCGTCCTGCCATCGTCCCTCCCTCCGTAGGAATCTCATGGCAAGCATAGCGCACCGACCTCCCAGGGCATCGGCTTGCAGGGGCCCAAATCGGCTCCCCGTTCTTGTCCGTCAGCAGCGAAGCGCGGACGGGCGTGGCCACTTCCTTGCCCATCCGTGCTATTGTTTGGATGACGGGAGGCGAGCCATGTCCGAGACACCAACCCAGCTGCTTGAGCGCGCGCTTGCGGGGCGTGACGTCAGGTCATGCCGCGTGCTGGTCGCCGACGGCTTCAAGGATGGCGACTCGGTCTCGTGCCTGGCAGGCAATGCCTTCCAGATCGCCCACGACGAGCGCAGCGCACCCGTGCCCATGGGACTACACGGCGAGCGGTGCGACCTGCTCGTGAGCATCACCGACGAGGGCCCGGTGCGCATGCTCGCGCTGGCACAGGTGGCCCCGGAGTCAGACGTCCTGGGCATTGGCATCGACCTGTGCTCGACCGAGGACTTTGGCGAGGACGAGGCAGGAGAGCGCTTTGCGCGGCTCCTCTTCACCGACGGGGAGAAGGCGTTGTTCGACCAGTTGGAGGGGCCTGTCCCCACCCGCCGCGCCATGGCCTTCTCGGCCAAGGAGGCCTCGTTCAAGGCCACTGCCGCGCCGCTGCGTCGCTGGTACGAAGGACACGACGAGGAGCTCTTCTTCGAGGCCATGGACTTCGAGCTGTACCCCGGAGGCATCACGCGCGGGACCGCCCGCAAGCGGCACGAGGACCGCGCGCAGCATGCCTGCGAACGCATGGGCATCGACCGCATCGAGGTGAGCTTCGCGGACTACCAGGGCATGGTCCTCTGCGTGGCCGTGGCGCTTCGGCATTAGTGGCACACGTGAACTGAGGCTTCGTCCCAGAGGAGGCAGGCGATGGCGTACCTGGGCATAGATGTGGGCGGCACCAACACCAAGGTGGCGTTGGTTGACGTGATGGGACAGGTGCTTGCAACCAATGAGGTCCCCACGCGACCGGACGGCTCGCTCGGCCCGGTGATCGTCGCGATCATGGAGGCAACGCAGGGGCTGCTCAGGGACGCCGATAAGGTGGGGCTTGCCCTCCCGGGAATCGTCGATGACGAGAGTGGGCAGGCCATCTTCGTGCCCAACCTTGGGTGGTTCGAGCCACTGTCAGTGGCGAATACCGTCGAAATGCTGGTTGGCCATCGGCCAACGCTCGCCAACGACGCCGTCTGCGCCGCCGTGGGCGAGGCACACTACGGAGCGGGTCGCGGGCTCTCGAGTTTCCTCATGCTCACCCTCGGCACCGCTGTGGGGGCAGCCATGGTGGTCGATGGACAACCGCTCGACGCCTATGGGCGCTTTGGCGGCGAGCTGGGACATATACCGCTGGTGCACGGGGGCCTTCCCTGCTCATGTGGCATCAATGGCTGCTTCCAGCAATACGGAAGCGCCACTGCGCTGCTGCGCATGGCAAAGGAGGTCGGCCTCGAGGTCGAGGTCGCAAGCGAGGTCTTCTCCCTGGCCGAGCAGGGCGACGAGCGAGCGACGGCCGTCGCTGACGAGTTCTGTGGCTACGTGGCCGAGGGTGCGGCCGGCCTCACCAACATCTTCCGCCCCGAGGCCGTGATACTGGCCGGCGGTGCCGCGCGCGCCGGAGAGCCGCTTCGTGCGCTGGTCGAGAAGAAGCTGTTCGAGCGCACCTATGCGAGCGCCATCCTTGGGGCGCCACGGGTGCTGCTCGCCGAGGAGCCTGCTGATGCCGGTGCCCTCGGCGCGGCCATCGTGGGACGAAGGTACTAGCCCCTTGTTCTACTCCCCCACCACGCGAAGGTCGTGGCTCGACTGGGTGAAGGGCTCGTAGCCGTTCTCGGTCACGACGCCACAGTCCTCCAGGCGGATGCCAAACTGTCCCGGCAGGTAGATGCCCGGCTCGACGGTAACCACGGAACCTGCCGGCACGGACTTGTCGTAGTATCGGCTGAACCTGGGACGCTCGTGAATCTCGATGCCAACACCATGCCCCAATCCATGTCCGTAGCACTCGCCATAGCCAGCCTCGGAGATGAGCCGGACGGACAGGTTGTGGATGTCCCTGCCCATAACGCCGGGATGGATGGCGGCGGCACACGCCTCGTGCGTGCGGCGGACGATGTCGTAGATCTCTCGCTGGAAGTCGCTCGGTTCGCCCACGCACACGGTGCGGGTCATGTCCGCATGGTAGTCGTGGTACAAGGCGCCATAGTCCATGACGATCATGTCGCCGCGGGCGATGACGCGACCACCGGGCTGGGCGTGGGGACTGGCCCCATTGAGCCCCGCCGCGATGATGGTGCTAAATGAGAGATCGTCCGCACCGTGCGTGAGCATGTAGTTCTCCAGCTCGACGCGCACCTGCTGCTCGGTGAGACCGGGACGGATGTAGCCGCAGATGTGCTCGAAGGCCGCGTCCGTGATGCGCTGCGCCTCGCGGAGCAGGGCAAGCTCCTCCTCGTCCTTCACCATGCGGAGGTCGCAGATGTCCCCGTGAAGGCGCGGCAGCTCGACCGCACCGCCCGTACGCTCGACCAGCTCGTCGAGGAAGGCGATGGTGGCCGTGTCCTCGATGGCGACGATCCTCGGGCCAACGTCTGCGATACGGTCCGCAGCCCACTCGGCGTGGTCGCACATGTCCTGGTCGACGTTCCAGATGGAGTCCTCCCCCAGACGCTGGCGGAAGGTGTTGTAGTAACGAGAGTCGGTATGGAGCCACTGGCCGTCCGCCGTGATGAGCGCGGTGTGAGCCGACTCGCTGTCAAAGGTCCGCTCGGCACCGGTGAGCCAGCGCAGGTCGGGGTTGTTGCGCAGCAGGACGGCATCATAGCCTCGCTCGGCCATGAGCTGGCGTAGGCGGGCAAGCCGCCCCTCGAGGATGGTTGTGGAGGGCATGTATATCTCCCTTCAGGGGTGACTGGACAGGGGTACCTGTTACCTTTGTCCAGCTACAGCAACGCGCGACGGGCGGCGCAGAAGGCGGTGAGATGGTCGGCGAGGACGTCTTCGGGGACGGAGGTCATGCGCACCTTGCCAAAGCCCAGGGGAATCGTGAGCAGGAAGCGGTTGCTCCTCCTGAAGCACTCCTCGCGCAGCTCGACCGCGATCTGCTCGGGGTCAAGGTCACAGGGAACCTCGTTGAGGCCAAGGCGGGCAAGCAGGGCGTCCTGGGCAAACACCATGTCGACGTCCACGCTCTCCTCGATGCTGATGGCAAGCCTGCACCCAAAGCGCATGCCCTCTGCCAGCAACTCGGCAGGACTTGCGTCGGGCAAGTGACGTGCCAGCACACCTGCGAGCTCCTTGCCGTAACCGAGACCCTGCCGAACGGCTGCGGCCGCGGAGGACGCCATGCGCGCCCTGCTCCTGATGCAGTCGAGCATCTGGATCCGCGTCTCGGTAACGTCGCCGTCCGCGATGGCCTCGGCGCGGCCGGCAAGGCGGTTGAAGGAGTTCTGGTTGTCGGCCATGGCGGTGCCAACGGACATGGCACGCACCATCATGGCAGCCTCGCCCGACGTGGGGTCGAACTCGTCGAAGTCGCAGAAGAGCATCTTGGGATGGCCCTTGACGCGGACGGCCCCCTCGAGCCCCTTGACGTCAAGCGATCGCGGGGTGACCGCAGGCTCGAGGCAGGCAAGGACGTCTGTCGCGACCATGACGAGCGCCGTACCGCCACACCACGTAGTGGCGACAAACGAGGCGAGCGAGAGGACATCGGGGTCTCCCACCGCGACGATGACATCGTCGGCGGTGATGCCCTTCTTGGCCAGGCGCTTGTAGAGCTTGCCGACCTGGGAAAAGTCGCGGGCTGCGGGACCGGCCTCGACCTCGGACTCGACGACGGCAAACTCCCCGTCGGCGAGCTGCATGCGAAGTCGTTTGGCAAGCTTGGGACGGACGGCGTCCGACAGGATCAGGAAGGCAAGCCGCGGCTTTCCCGCCATGGCCTTGACCTCGCGACCCAAGCTCTCGAGGGCACCAGGGCCAATGCGGAGGTTGCACTGGCCGCCCTGGCAGGAAAGCGACTGGCGCACGACCGGGTCGGGTGCGGGCCTTGGCGGAAGTTCCCTCTTGGCAGGCGTGGGTTTCTTCTCTGTGGGCTCCGGCATCGCCTCGGGTTGCACTTCGGGTTCCGCGGGGACGGCCGCGGGGACGACCTCGGGCTCTGTGGTGGCCTCCTCCACGGGGTTCTCCTCAGACGCGACCTCCGCCGTGACCTCTTCCAGGACTTCTTCGTTCTCGCTCATAGCAGCCCCTTCTCCCACAGGAGCTCGCCCGCTGCCTGGGCGACCTCCTCGAACGTTCGGTTGGTGATGGAGACCGAGTAGTCCGACGCGGCCTCGTAGAGTGGCCGGCGACGGGCGTAGAGGCGCTCGGCCTCGAGGCGCGTGCCCAAGTCGGGCCGACGATCGGTGCGCTGGATCTGCCGGAGCGAGTCGTCGAGGTCGCCGTCTAGGAAGAGCACCACGCCCATCTGGTGCATGAGCTCGACGTTCTCGGGACGCTCGACGATGCCGCCACCACAGCTCACGAGCAGGCTCTTGCGTGCGATGAGCGAGTGGAGCGCCTGGGTCTCGGCATCACGGAAGGCCTCCTCGCCCTGGGTCGCATAGACGTCGGCAAGGTCGCAATGGCAGATGCGCTCGGCAAGGCGGTCGGTGTCCACGTAGGGACGGTGGAACATGCGCCCCAGGTTGCGCGCGATGGTCGACTTGCCGGCACCAAGGAACCCCACGAAGAAGATGTGGTCACACCCTTCGTGGATGACATATCCCTGCGCGTTGGCGGCGGCGCCCAGAGGCGCCGCGTCCCGGCGATCGTTGTCCCGCACCTTGAAGCTCCTGAATCAAACGTAGTCGTAACCAGACAATGATAGCACGCTACTGTCTGGGACGGTTAGGAACGGTCTCCAACTGCCTCACAGCCACAGGCACGCGACCAGCCACGTCACGCAGCAGGCCGAGATCCATGGTCCCAAGGCGAAGTCGCGCTCGTGTCGGGCAAGCGCCGCAAGCGCCCCGAGCAAGCAGGCGACGGCAAAGCAGGCGATGGCGACCGGCCCCAGCACGAGCGTCCAGGCCGCCAGGTACTTGACGTCGCCCAAGCCCATGCCAGCCTTGCCCGTATGCTGGCGATAGGCCAGCTCGACTGCAACGCCACAGACGATCACGGCGACCGCGTAGGCAAGACAGGCGGCGGGCGAGGGCTCGTGCGCTGCAATGGCGTGCTCCCATGGCAACCCCCATCGAGCCCCCAGTGCACGCAGCAGCTGAAAACCAACCCCAAGAACGGCTAGCAAACCTGACCACTTGTTTGGAATTTTGCGGTCCCGTGCGTCGCGAAGCCCAACGGCGATGGCTATCGCGACAGCAAGGATCATGGGCGAGCGTCTCCCCCGTCCGGCGCGCTCTTGAACTGGGCGTCCTTGAGCATGCGACGCTCGACCACGCGGAAGAGCTGGGTGTACCAGAGGTCCTTGGTCGACTGCGGCCTCACCAGGATGGTGCGCACGCCCGAGAACGTGCCGCCCGCGATGTCGGTGAAGAGCTGGTCACCCACCAGAACCGCCTCGTCGCGGGAGACCCCCATCTTGCGCAGTGCCGCCCACACGGCGAAGGGTGCGGGCTTCATGGCGTGATGCACGACCTCGCAGCCCAGCTCGCGCGCCGAGCGCTCGACGTCCTTGGAGTGGAAGTTGTTCGACACGATGCACAGCCCCAGACCCAGTTCGCGGGCATGGTCGAGCCATGCCGCGACCGAGGGAGGGGCGACCGTCGCATCACGCGGGACGAGGGTGTTGTCGCGATCGAGCAAGAGGCACCGCACGCCAAGGGAGGCGAGCTCGTCCAAGTCTATGAGGTCGACGCTATCGACGTAGCGCCATGCCGTGCACACGCCCATGCCACTCCCCTAGCCCTGCGCCTGGACCGACCGGTTGATTGCCTCCTGGTGCTCCTCGTACGTCTCGGAGAAGGAGTGGTCGGAGTAGTTCTCGTTCTCGACGATGAAGAAGTAGAGGTAGTTGGAGTCGGCGGGCTCGAGTGCCGCATGGATGGAGTCCATGGAGGGCGAGCAGATGGGCGTGGGCGTGAGGCCCGCGTTGAGGTAGGTGTTGTAGGGGCTGTCTTGCTGCAGGTCCTCGGGCGTCACGGCACCGCCGGTGACATAGCCCATCGTGGCGTCGGACTGCAGGGCCATGCCCTGGCGCAGGCGGTTGTAGAAGACCGAGGAGACCAGCGGGTAGTCCTCTGCCGTCACGGCCTCGCGCTCGATGATGGAGGCGAGCTTGAGGATGTCGTAGTCGGTCATGTTGATGCCATAGCGGTCCTTGATGGCGGCCTCGGCGGCGGCGAAGTCGAGTGACATGACCTCGGTCTGGTACTGGGTGAGCATGGTGCGAATCACGAGGTCGGCCGTGACCTCCTTGCCCGAGAAGTCATAGGTCTTGGGGAAGAGGAAGCCCTCGAGCGAGGCATCCCCCGCGGCGGCGAGGAACGGGAAGTCGTTGACGTAGTTGCTCGCCTGGGCCTGCTCGATGAAGACGGAGGCGGGGATGCCAAACTGCTCCTCGACGACCGCGGCCGTCCGCTCGAGGGTGAGGCCCTCGGGCACCGTGAGGATGCCTGCGGTGGTGTTGGGGCCCGAGACGAGCTGGCGCACGACCTCGGAGGCGTCGGCACCGGTCACGAAGGAGTACGTGCCGGGCTTGATGGACTGCTCGGCGTTCTGGCGCTGGAGCGCCTTGAGGAAGGAGGTGGTGTCGGGGATGACGCCCGCCTCGAGGAGCATCTGGGCGACGGCGGAGGCGCCGGAGCCCTCGGGGATGTTGATCATGACCTCCTGGCCGGGCTCGACGGCTGGTGCGACCTCCTGCTGGGAGCCTGGATTGAGGATGCGGTCACGGAAGTGCCATGCCCCAA
Organism: uncultured Atopobium sp.; assembly: GCA_946647055.1. The sequence goes on from CAMPCT010000035.1 coordinate 7,304, forward strand.
GGCCCGCGGCGGCGAGCAGTGCGAGCACGAGCAAGACGGCACCGATACCGCCTCCACGCCGCTTGGGACGAGGGGCTCCGGCGTGCTTGCCAGCAGCCGTGGTGAGACGCGCCGTCGCGGCCGAGACTCCCGTGGTGGTCATCTTGGACGCAGAGCCCGATGAGATGGTGGGGACGTCCGCCTGGACCGTATGGTCCCCCGCGGCACGCGAGGGGACGGAGGTCGTGTCGTCGATGGGACGGAACCTGCTGCCGGTCGATGCCGGCACGTCACCCGAGGATGGCGCCTGGCGCTTGGGAGCGTCCGATGAACCCGAGAAGTGCGCACCGCGGCGCGGCGAATCAGAGGAAGCCATGCAACTCATCCCCGCTCGTCTGTCGTGCTGCCATTACGTGAGTCTAGCCAGGCCTGGAGAAAGAGCGAGGCGGCAATCATGTCGACCTTGCCGCGCATGTCCCTCTCAGAAAGGCCCTGACGTCTAAGGATACGCTTGGCCTCTGCCGACGAGAGCCTCTCGTCGACAAACTCCAGCGGAATACCGCAAGCCCGTGAGATGCCGTGGGCGACGGCTCGGATGCGCTCCGCCTGGGGACCCTCCTCCCCCGCCATCGTGCGCGGGAGGCCGCACACGAGAAGGTCGGGCTCGTAGTCCTCGAGCACGCGCCTGAAGCTGCGCGAGCACGAGACGACCTCCTGCGCGGGCAGGACCTTCACCGGGGTGGCAACGGTGCCCGTGGCATCGCTCGCGGCGATGCCAACGCGCACCTCACCTATGTCGAGCGCGAGCGCCCTCACGCCGCCTAGCCCTGGAGCAGGGCACGTGCGGCGTCAAGCGCGGCGTCGATGCCCTCTACCTCACGGCCACCGGCCTGTGCCATGGTGGGCTTGCCGCCACCACGACCGCCGACCTTCTCGGCGATCTGCTTGATGACGTTGCCGGCGGCGAAGCCAGCGGCGACGGCCGCGTCGTCACCGGCAGCGAGCAGCGCGACCTTGCCCTCGGGGGTGACGGCGGCAAGCACGCAGGCCGCGGGGCCCTTGGCCTTGTCGCGGATGGTGTCCCACACGTTGCGGAGCTCGGCGGCCTCCATGCCGTCGAAGCGCGCGACGGCGCAGGTGTAGCCGTCGAGCTGGAGGGCGGCGTCAATGGCCTCGGCGACCTTGTTGGAGCCGCTACCGGCAATGGCGGCCTTGAGCTTCTGCTCGGCCTCCTTGCGCGCCTGCTGGAGGGCGGCGATGCGCTGCGAGACCTCGGACGGACGGCACTTGAGCTCTGCGGCGACCTGGTCGAGCACTGCGAGGCGCTCGTTGACGTAGGCCAGGGCGCCAGCCGAGGTCACGGCCTCGATGCGGCGGGCGTTGGAGCCCACGGAGCCCTCGGAGACGATCTTGAAGAGGCCGATCTCGGCGCTGTTGCGCGCGTGGGTGCCACCACAGAGCTCGCGCGAGAAGGGCTTCTCCTCCTCGCCCACCGAGACGACGCGCACGACGTCACCGTACTTCTCGCCAAAGAGCGCGATGGCGCCGGCGGCCTTGGCCTCGTCGATGCCCATGACGCGGGTGACGACGGGCTTGGCAGCGGCGATCTCGGCGTTGACGAGGTCCTCGATGGCGCGGAGTTCGTCGGCGGTCACGGCCTCGAAGTGCGTGAAGTCGAAGCGCAGGCGGTCTGCGGAGACCAGGCTGCCCGCCTGGCTCACATGCTCGCCCAGGACCTGCTTGAGCGCGGCATCGAGCAGGTGGGTGGCGGTGTGGTTGCGGCGGATGAGCTCGCGACGGTCGCGGTCGATGGCGGCGGAGCAGCTGACGCCTGCCCCCATGGTGCCCTCGATGACCTCGCCCGCATGGGCATAGATGCCGTTGTGGACCTTGGTGTCGTCGACGCGCATGGCAAAGGCCTCGCCGCGGATGATGCCGGTGTCACCCACCTGGCCACCCATCTCGGCGTAGAAGGGCGTCTTGTCGAGGACCACCTCGACGCGCTCGCCGACGGAGACGGCATGGACCTCCTTGCCGTCGTGCACGATGCTCATGATGGTGGCGCCGTCGACCACGTCGGTCTCGTAGCCGCAGAACTCGGTGGGGTTCAGGGCGTCGGACAGGCTGACCCAGACGTCGTTGAAGGTGCCCCAGGCGTCCTGCTCGGCGTGGGCGCGGGCGCGCTCGCGCTGCTCGGTCATGCAGGCGTCGAAGCCGTCCATGTCGACCTCGTGGCCGGCACCCTCGCAGATCTCGCGCGTGAGGTCGATGGGGAAGCCGTAGGTGTCGTGCAGCTGGAAGGCCACGTCGCCCGGGAGCGCGGCGCCGTCGGCAAGGCCGGAGAGGGCCGCCCCGAGCTTTGCCTCGCCCGCATCGAGCGTGGCGTTGAAGCGCTCCTCCTCGGCGCGCAGCAGCGACAGGATGAGGGCCTTGTTCTCGGTGAGCTCCGGGTACACGTCGGCCATGAGGCGCATGACCTCCTCGGAGTACTGCGAGAGGAAGGTGCCCTGGATGCCCAGCAGGCGGCCATGGTACACGGCGCGGCGGAGCAGGCGGCGCAGGACGTAGCCACGGCCCTCGTTGGAGGGCAGGATGCCGTCGCCGATCATGAAGGTCACCGAGCGGCTGTGGTCGGCCACGATGCGCATGGAGCGGTCGGCGCGGGCGTCCTCGCCGTAGGTCTTGCCGGAGAGCGAAGCGCCGAGGCCGATGAGGGAGGTCAGGACGTCGCCGTCGTAGTTGGTGCCCTTGTGCTGCATGATGGCGGCAATGCGCTCGAGGCCCATGCCGGTGTCGATGTTGCGGTGGGGCAGCTCGGGCATCGAGCCGTCCTCCTGGCGGTCGTACTGCGTGAAGACGAGGTTCCAGAACTCGAGGAAGCGGTCGCCGTCGTCGCCGGGGGCCTCGCCCTCGAACTCAGGACCCTGGTCGAAGTAGATCTCGGAGCAGGGACCGCAGGGGCCAGTGGGGCCGGCAGCCCAGAAGTTGTCGTCCTCGCCCAGGCGGGAGATGTGGTCGTAGGCGACGCCCTGGGCGTGCCATAGCTCGATGGCCTCGTCGTCGTTCTCGAAGACCGTCATGTAGAGGCGGTCGACCGGGAGGCCGAGGTGCTCGGGCGCGGTGATGAACTCCCAGGCCCAGGCGATGGCGTCGGCCTTGGAGTAGCCACCAAAGGAGAAGTTGCCCAGCATCTCGAAGAACGAGAGGTGGCGGGAGTCGCCGATGTTGTCGATGTCGTTGGTGCGCAGGCACTTCTGGCAGGAGCAGGCGCCAATCTCGGGCATGGTCTTGATGCCCTGGTAGTACTCCTTGAACTGGTTCATGCCAGCGTTGGTGAGCAGCAGAGACGGGTCGTCGGGGACGAGCGACGAAGACGGGTAGAGCTTGCAGCCCTTCGACTCGAAGAACTTGAGGTAGTCATCACGGATCTGGGCCGTGGTCATGGTCTTGTAGTCGGTGCTCATGCTTCTCCTTGCAGTCGGTGCCTCAAACACGCAGTAACTGCAAGATTGTACCGCATATCCGTCGGTTCGTCCCTAAGCTCCCGAGACCATCACATGCCGGGGTCGAGCTTCTCCTGCATGCGCTGGAGGGTGCGGCGCAAAAGACGGGACACCTGCACCTGCGAGACGCCAAGGTACTCCGCGATCTGTGCCTGCGTCATGCCATCGACGAAGCGCATGCGAATGACCTCCTGCTCGCGGGGCGAGAACTCGGCGATGGCTGCGTCGAGGTCGATGCGGTCGTCGGCTGCGGCGAGCTCGGCGTCCTCGGTCGCAAAGGTGTCGAGCACCGAGGGGCTGTCGTCGTCCCCTCCGCCCTCGCCCTCGAGGGGCACCGAGCTGTAGGCGCTCGACGACTCCATGGCCTCGAGCACCTCGTCGACGCTCACGCCAAGCCGGTCGGCGACCTCGGCGACGGAGGGACTGCGCGAAAGCTCGTTCGTGAGCTCCTCGGTCGCCTGGTTGACCTTGGCGGACAGCTCCTGGAGGCGTCGGGGCACGCGCACCGACCAGCCCTTGTCGCGGAAGTGGCGCTTGATCTCGCCCAGGATGGTGGGCGTGGCATAGGTGGTGAACTCGAGGCCACGGTCGGTGTCGAAGCGGTCGATCGCCTTTATGAGGCCGATCGTGCCCACCTGGATGAGGTCCTCGAGGGGCTCGCCGCGGTTCTTGAACTTGGCCGCGAGGAAGCGCACCAGGTTGAGGTGGTTGAGCACGAGCTGCTGGCGCGCGTCATCGTCGCCCTCCTCGCGCACACGGCGGAAGAGCTCGCGCGTTGTCTCCCTGTCCCAAGCCTCGCGTGAGGCGGCGCGCATGCGGCGACGGGCCTCGCGGGCGGCATCGCTCTTGACGTCGACGCCCTTATCCTGTGCGACCATCTAGCCGACCGCCCTCTTGACCAGGTGAAGCGTGGATGCCGCCTCGTCGACGACATACTCGTCGCAGACCGCGGCGAGCAGCAGCGCCGAGTACCCCACGGCAGCGTCTGCGGACGACAGCACGTCGATGCCGGAGCCAAGCGAGAAGTCCATGACAAGCTGGCCCGGAGACACGGTGAAGGTGACCTCGCAGGGTTCGGGGGCGGTGGCACAGGCGCACACGAAGCCCTCCTCGGCAACCATGCGGGCGTCCTCGACGTCATCGACCGTCATCTCGCCAATGACGGCGAGGTTGGCGGCCATCATGCGCACCGAGCGCGCAAAGGCCGGAAGAGCAGGTACGCTGAGGCTGACGGTCTGATCGCTCATGATGGCTCCCCTCGCTGGCCAGTGCCCTACTCGGCCTCGTCCTGCGCGGGCTTGGTGTCGTAGGTGAAGTACCCGCTGTCCTTGGCAGGCTTGGGCTCGACGTCCGCAGGAGGCTCCGTGTTGGGAGCGACGGCACCCAGGCGCGCAGGCTCGGGGTCGCCGCCCTTGTGGGCGATCTTGCCGATGAGGCCGGCAGCGGCATCGGCGGCAGAGCCGGTGACCTTGGTCACGGCACCCGTGACGTTGGTGGCGGTCCCGGTGACCGACGAGACGTCACCCAGGATCTCCTCGACGCGGATGAGGTCGAGCGAGAGCGCGTCGACCGCCGTACCCGCCTTCTCGAGCAGGGGCTCGACCTGCTTCATGGCGGGGTTGAGCTCGTCGACGACGCCGTCGAGCTTGTTGATGACCGGCTGGATCTCGGTGATGGTCTGGTTGACGGAGGACATGACCTCGTTGAGCGAGGTGCGGACGCCCCTCAGCGTGAGCGCGACCTCAACGATCGCCCAGACGCCGGCAAGGGCGAGCACGACGAGTGCGATGTCGATGGGTGCAAGGTCTGAGAAGTTCATGCGTTCCTCCTCCAAGTGGCTGGACAATCGCGGCGGGTGCCGCGGCACGCTCCTAACCTATCAGTTTACTCGTTTGTGCCGTTGCGCGCAGCCGTGGGAGACGTTCCCTCGGCCCTGTCACGCGCCGTCGCCTCCTCGCGCCATGCCTCCCACCCGCGAGGGCTGGGCTGCCAGAAGGCCCCCCTCTCGAGTCCCTCGGGAAGGTAGCGCTGCTCGACCCAACCACCATCGAAGTTGTGGGGATAGAGGTACGTCCCGTACTCGTCCGAACCGGGGCGGTGACGGTCGCGCAGGTAGCTGGGGACCTCGCGGCGAGGGCCGCTGCGGACCTCCGCCAGCGCCGCGTCGATGCCCCGCTCGGCCGCGTTGCTCTTGGGGGCGAGGGCCATGTAGGTGACGGCCTGGGCAAGGTTGATGCGGCACTCGGGATAGCCGATGACCTCGGTCGCCTTGAAGGCGGCCTCGGCGACGAGCAGCGCCTGCGGGTCGGCGTTGCCAATGTCCTCGGAGGCGAGGATCATGATGCGCCGGGCAATGAACTTGGGGTCCTCGCCCGCGTCGATCATGCGCGCGAGCCAGTACAGGGCGGCGTCCGGGTCGCTTCCGCGCATGGACTTGATGAAGGCCGAGATGATGTCGTAGTGCATGTCGCCGGACTTGTCGTAGGGCAGGCCGCGGCGGGGGTTGGCGTCTGCCACCTCGGCCAGGGTGATGCGCAGGGGACCGTCGGGCGTCACCCCCTCCACGGGCTGCGCCAGCTGGCTCGCCAGCTCGAGCGTGGTGAGGGCGGAGCGGGCGTCACCCCCCGCCAGGGTCACGATCTCGGCCAGGGCGTCGTCATCCACCTCGAAGCGGCCGGCAAGGCCATGCTCGTCTGCCAGCGCCCTCGTCACCACCTGACGGATGTCCCCGTCGGAGAGCGCCTGGAGCTCGACCACGCGCGAGCGCGAAAGCAGGGCCGAGTTGACCTCGAAGTAGGGGTTCTCGGTGGTGGCGCCCACCAAGACCACCACGCGGTCCTCGACGGCGTGCAGGAGCGCGTCCTGCTGCGAGCGGTTGAAGCGGTGGATCTCATCCACGAAGAGGATGGTGCGCCTGCCGCTCGAGAGGAGGCGGCCTTCGGCGGCCTCGATCTCGCGGCGCAGGTCCTTCACGGTACCCGTGATGGCGGAGACCTCGACGAACTCGGCGTGCGTGGTGTTGGCGATGATGC
>CAMPCT010000036.1 GCA_946647055.1 uncultured Atopobium sp.
TGGGGCTCCTTCGGCGACGGCGTCATCGACATGGGCGGCGAGGGTGCCAAGCACACCTACTGGTCCAAGCTCATCAACATCTGCCTGGTCGGCGACACCGACGAGGAGTTCGAGCGTCACGAGCAGCAGAAGTGCAACCACGCCCTGCGTTGGGCTGGCCACCGCTTCGCCGAGTACATCGGCAAGATCGCCAAGGACCTCGAGGCCGAGGACACCGAGGTCTACGAGTTCGACCCCATCCTCAAGCGTGACGAGGCCCGCAAGAACCTGCCCAACGTGGCCATCGTCCTGCAGCCCCAGTCCCAGATGGAGGCCCTCGGCTACAACGACCTCCTCTATGGTTGGGACATGAACCGCTACCTGCCCAGCTTCCTGAGCCCCACCGAGATCTTCGACGGCTGCATCATCTCCGGCTCGTTCATGCCCGCCTCCTCCAAGTGGTCGACCTACGAGTTCCAGAACTTCCCGACCATCAAGGAGATGTTCAAGTACGACGGCATCGACTACAACTTCGTTGGTGTCATCATGTCCAACCTCAACGTCGCCCTCGAGCAGAAGGAGCGCTCCGCGGTCATGGTCCGCAACATCGCGCTGAACCTTGGCGTCGACTACGCGATCGTCACCGAGGAGGGCTACGGCAACCCCGACACCGACTACGTCCGCTGCCAGGTCATCCTCGAGGATGCCGGCATCCCCGTGGTTGGCATCTCCAACGAGTCCGACGGTCGTGACGGCGCCGGCCAGCCGCTGGTCGTCATGAACGAGAAGACCACCGCTCTCGTCTCCACCGGCAACGTCGGCGAGCTTTGCGAGCTTCCCGCCTGCGCCACGGTCATCGGCAACCTCGAGGCCATGAATCGCGACGGCATGTCCGGCTCCTGGGGCTACGACGAGATCCTGGGCAAGTCCGCCCGCGACGACGGCTCCATCATCATGGAGGACAACAACTGGTTCTGCGGAGACCACATCTCTGGTTTCTCCCTCAAGACCATGCGTGAAGTCTAAGAAAGGAGGAAACAGAATGGCCAAGAAGGTAATTTATTACGTCAACCAGTTCTTCGGCGGCATCGGCGGTGAGGACACGGCCGATTTCGAGCCCGAGATCCGCGAAGGCCAGGTCGGCCCCGCAATGGCTGCTCAGGCCCAGCTGAAGGATGCCGAGATCACCCACACCATCATCTGCGGTGACAACTTCATGGGCTCCAACACCGACGAGGCGCTCTCCCGCATCCTCGCCATGCTGGAGGACAAGGAGTTCGACCTGCTGATCGCTGGTCCCGCGTTCCAGGCCGGCCGCTATGGCGTCGCCTGCGGCAACGTGTGCAAGGCCGTCGGCGAGAAGTTCGGCGTCCCCACCGTCACCTCGATGAACGTCGAGAACCCCGGCGTCGACATGTTCAAGAAGTACACCTACATCATGGATGGCGCCAACGCCGCCGCCAAGATGCGCAAGGACCTCAAGAACCTGTGCACCTTCGCCAACAAGCTGCTTGCCGGCGAGCCCCTCATGGGTGCCGAGATCGAGGGCTACTTCCCCCGTGGCATCCGTCATGAGATCTTCCTCGAGGACAAGCACGAGAACACCGCGGCCTATCGTGGCGTCCAGATGCTCATCAAGAAGATCAAGGGCGAGCCCTTCCAGACCGAGCTCGTCGTTCCCGTCAAGGACGTCGTGCCCGTCGCCGATCCCGTCAAGCTCGACGAGGCCGTCATCGCGATGGTCACCACCGGTGGCATCGTGCCGGTCGACAACCCCGACCGCATCCAGTCCGCCTCCGCCACCCGCTGGGGCCGCTACAGCATCAAGGGCGTCGACTCGCTGCCCAACCGCGCTTCCGGTGGCTACAAGACGATTCACGCCGGCTTCGACCCCGCTGCGGCCGACGCCGACCCCAACGTCATCATGCCCATCGATGCCATGCGTCAGCTCGAGAAGGAGGGCAAGTTCAAGCGCCTCCACGACTACTTCTACGCGACGGTCGGCACCGGCACCACTGAGTCCGAGGCCGCCCGCATGGCGAGCGAGATCATCCCGTACCTCCAGGAGGACGGCGTCAACGCCATTATCGTCGGCAGCACTTGAGGCACGTGCACTCGTTGCGGTGCAACGATGGTTAAGGTTTTCGAGCGTGCCGGCTTCCCCGTGGTCCACATGTGCAACCTGATTCCCGTGTCCACCACGGTTGGCGCCAACAGGATGGTCCCGACCATCTCCATTCCGTACCCCCTGGGCGACCCCAACACGCCGAAGGAAGAGCAGTGGAAGCTCCGCTACCACCGCTGCGGCGTTGCTGTCGACGCTCTCGCCACGCCTGTTGAGGGCCAGACCGTCTTCAAGGTCAAGATCTAGTCCTCGCTCGTGAGATTGACACCAGGTGCCTAGGGCATTAGCCCTAGGCACCCGGAATCACGCATCCATTTGGCTGGCCTGTCTAGGAAGAAGCTTACGGGTGATTGTCTTGTATCGTTTGGCGGTCATCCGGGCCAACCTTAAGGGCCAATACCGGGGGTCTCTATGAATAAAGATGAGTTCAAGAATCCTGTCTTTCTGTGTGCCCTGGTTCTGTGCGGCGTCATTGCCGTGTGGGCCATCGCATTCAACCCGAGCTTCTCTGCAGTCTCCAATGCGATCTTCAGCTTCCTGACTGTCAACTTTGGCTGGCTGTACCTGCTTGCCATGCTCTCTTTCGTCATCTTCTGCGTCATCCTCGCGTTCTCGAAGTTTGGTGACATCAGGCTTGGTCCGGATGACTCCAGGCCTGAGTACACCACCGTCACCTGGTTCGCCATGCTGTTCGCGTGCGGCATGGGCGTCGGCCTGGTGTTCTGGGGCATCGCAGAGCCTCTCAGCCACTATGCCAGCCCCATTGCGGGCGTCGAGCCCATGTCTCCTGAGTCCGCCAAGTTCGCCATGGGGGCCTCGTTCATGCACTGGGGCATCCATCCCTGGGCCAACTACGCCATCATCGGCCTCTGCCTCTCGTACTTCATGTTCCGTAAGGGCAAGACCGCTCTGATCAGCTCCTCGCTCTATCCCATCATTGGCGAGAAGAACTCCAAGGGTATCCTCGGCACGATCATCGACGTCCTCGCCGTGTTCGCAACGATGGCGGGCGTCGTCACCTCCTTGGGCCTTGGCGTTCTGCAGATCAACGCAGGCCTCAACTACCTGTTTGGCATTCCCAACAACCTGATCGTCCAGATCGTCATCCTCGTGGTGGTGTCCTGCGTCTTCATCACCTCCGCCACCGTCGGCATCGACAAGGGCATCGCCAAGCTCTCCGACTTCAACCTCATCGTTGCCGTCGTCGTGCTTGTCCTGTGCTTCCTCGTCGGCCCCAAGATTGACGCCCTGAACAACCTCGTCTGCGGCCTGGGCGAGTACATCAACAACTTCTTTGCCGACTCCCTTGCCATGACCGGCTACGGCGACAACAGCTGGATGCTCAGCTGGCGCATCTTCTACTGGGCATGGTGGATCGCATGGGCGCCCTTCGTCGGCGTCTTCATCGCCCGTATCTCCAAGGGCCGTACCATCCGTGAGTTCATCGCTGGCGTCGTGCTGGTTCCCGCCATCGCATCCCTGCTCTGGTTCTCCGTCTTTGGCACGCTGGGCCTGACCCTTGCCAACTCTGGCGCCATTGACGCCGAGACCGTCGCTGCGGTCGCCGGCTCGCCCGAGACCGGCCTGTTCGTCGTCCTCAACATGTATCCGTTCGGCAGGATCCTCTCGATCGTCATCACGATCCTGCTCGCCACGTTCTTCGTCACCTCCGCAGACTCCGGCACCTTCGTCATGGGCATGCTTTCCTCCAACGGCAACATGAACCCGCCGGCTGCCAAGAAGATCCTGTGGGGTGTCGTCCAGGTCGTCATGGCCATTGGCCTTCTCATGGCAGGTGGCCTCAAGCCGCTCCAGACGATCTCCATCGCCGCTGCGTTCCCGTTCATCTTCATCATGCTCGCATGCATGGCGTCGCTTGTCGTGGGCCTCATACATGACCACGACACGCCCAACGTCGGCGATCCGGACTTCGTTCCCGAGAGCGAGTAGATTTGGGTCTGACAAGCCTGCCGCAATGACGCATGAGCGTCACCGACAGAGCTAAGGCGCACAATGGTAGTGGCCGTCGCAATCTTGCGGCGGCCACTATGCATATCGAGGCATTGGGGGAGGGCGAAGCTAGCGAGCCTGGAGCGCCTGGTCTATCTGGGCGATCAGGCGATCGCGGTCCTTTGGCAGCATGCCGCGGGTGTGGGTCCAGTCGGTGATGAAGTCGTTGAACTCGGCGGTGTCACCGGTGCACTCGGGGCAGTTCGCCTTTTCGCGGTCGTAGGAGAAGTGGAAGCCCTCGAAGCGGGTGGGGATGTCGAGGAGACTGATGAGCTCACGCTCCTCCTCGAGGCACTCGCGATCGCTTGCTGGCTCGAAGCGTCCCTCCTCGACCCATGCGCCAAGCGTGGTGGTGGGGGAGATGCCCATCGAGAAATTGCAGATGGACACGGGGCGCGTCTCGTTGAGCAGCGTCGCCGTCGCCCGTGCGTTCTCGATGCCACGACCTGCGCCGGCAACGCCCGTCATGATGTGGGCGCCATAGTCGATGCCCGCCTCGTGCAGTCGGGCTATCTGGCGGCGACACTCGGTGTTGTCGTGGTCCTTGATCATGAAGTCAAGGACGTCGTCGAGTCCAGACTCGATGCCGACGTAGGCCACCCTGTACTTGTGGGCGGCGAGCCACGCCAGCTCCTCGTCGGTCTTGGCGGCGATGGAGGGTATGGAGGCGTCGCTCGAGATGTACGAGCAGGAGGGGAGGTACTCCTCGATGAGGCCGATGATGGTCGACAGCCGCTCGAAGCTGGCAAAGAAGGCGTTGCCATCTCCCAGCATGATGCGCCCGGGCTTGCCGCCAGCGTCGCGGACGCGGGCGAGGTCCTCCTCGATCTGATCCAGTGGCAGCTCGCGATAGGTCAGGTCCTTGAACAGGTCGCAGAAAGCGCAGGCGTTGTAGGGACACCCGACGGAGATGGGAAGCTTGTACGAACCTCTCTCGCCTGGGGTACGGCAGATGCGGCCTTCGTAGTCCATGGAATGCCTCCCGTCATGAAAGGGAAGACGAAACCGAAACAAACTCGTCTCTGAGAATAGCAAATGCCTATCATCAAATACAATAATCATGGTAGGGAATCAGCGTCACGGGAAGGATGGCTGAGACCGTGGACAGGATCACGAACACCTGCGTGAGCGTCATACGTCTGGTGATGGGCATGATTGGCAACAACGTCTACGTCATCGACGATGGGGAAGGGTGCCTTGTCATCGACCCATCCTGTGACGAGGGGGAGATCCTGACCGCGCTCGAGGGCCGCAGGCTCGATGCCATCGTCCTCACCCATGGTCACGGGGACCACGTGGGCGCCGCCGCCGCCCTGCGCGAGGCCACTGGCGCCAAGGTCATCGCGAGCGCCGAGGAGAGACCCTATGTCGAGGGCACGTGTACGTACGATGTCTTTGCCGACGTCGACCCCTGCCCCGTCGACCGTGTCGTGGGCGATGGCGACATGCTCGAGTTTGGCAGCGTCAAGCTGCAGGTCATCGCCACTCCCGGCCATACCACGGGAGGCATCTCCCTGTATGTGGCACCAACGGACAACCATCCCGGGGCGCCCGTCCTGTTCTCGGGCGACACGCTCTTTGCCGGGACGCACGGCCGCGTTGACCTCGCCGGGGGTGACATCGACGCCATGCGCGACTCGCTCGTGAGGCTCTCGTACCTACCCCCCGAGACCGTGGTCATGCCCGGGCACAACGCCTTGACCACCATTGCCCGCGAGCTCGGGTGGCTCAAGATCTGTCGCCTATAATGAGGAGGGGCGACGATGTGCGCCCTGCTTGATATGAAGGAGAAGCGCCATGGAGGCCTCTGAGAACAACGAGAAGATCAGGCTCACCAACTATACCTGTCACGGTGGCTGAGCCGCCAAGTGGGCTCCGGGGGAGCTGGAGGAGATCCTTGCCCAGATAGCCGCGCCGCCCATGGACGCGGATGTGATGCTTGGGTTCGAGACGAGCGACGACTGCGCCGTGTACAAGCTGCGCGACGACCTGGTGGCCGTGCTCACGCTCGACTTCTTCACGCCGGTGGTCGACGACCCCTACGAGTTTGGCTGCGTCGCGGCGGCAAACGCCCTCTCCGACGTGTTCGCCATGGGTGTCAAGCCGCTTGCCGCCCTCAACATCCTGGCGTTCCCCGTCGCGCTGGGCACCAAGGTGGTGGCCGAGGTCATGCGCGGCGGCTCCGACAAGGTGCGCGAGGCTGGCGCCTTCATCGTCGGCGGCCACTCCATCGACGACGACGAGCCCAAGTATGGTCTCGCGGTGTTTGGCACCGCCCACCCCGACGAGATCCTTCGCAACGGCGGTGCCACCGCCGGTGACGTGCTCTACTACTCCAAGCCCATCGGCATGGGCATCATGAACTCCGCCTTCACGGCAAAGATGGAGGACGACCAGAGCATGCGTCCCGTCATCGAGGCCATGATGGAGCTCAACCGCTATGCGGCGGAGGCGTTCGAGGGCCTCGACGTGCACGCATGCACTGACGTGACCGGCTTTGGCCTGGCAGGCCACCTGCACGAGATGCTCGAGCCCAGCAAGATGGCCGCCATCATCGATTGGGACAGGCTACCGCTGTTCGACAAGGTGTACGAGTACTCCTCGATTGGCTGCCGCCCCGGGCGTGGCTATGACGTGCAAGACTGGGCGGAGGAGTTCGTCCGCAAGGGGACGCTCTCCGAGGAGGAGTACAACAACCGCATGGGCGTGCTCTGCGATCCGCAGACGTCAGGCGGCCTCTTGGTCGCCCTGCCGGCGGAGCAGGGTCCTGCCTACGAGGCCAAGTTCGAGGAGCTGCTTGGTCGCAAGCCCGCGCGCATCGGCGAGATCGTGGACGGTCCCGTCGGCACCATCTTCATCCGCTAGACACGGCTGCGCCGGGGCTATCCTTCCGCCTTCAGGGATCGTATCCACTCGCGTCGTATCTCCCAGATGCCAGCCTCGAGGTAGGCATCGGGGCAGCCTTCCGCCGAGTCGAACAGACGCTGCCAGCTCTGGGTGATCTCGCGCTTGACGGTGGGATAGAACGCCGTGGCAAACGCATCAGACGAGCTCCTGAGGCCCATGGCGACGATGCGCCTCTCGAAGGCCTCCTCGTCCGCCTCGTCCCTGCCGATGTACTCGAGGTTGAGCATGCGGTTCCAGACCCGTGAGTCGAACAGGATCACCTGGTCCCGGGGCACGGCCAGCTCGATGAGCGTGCAGCCCGCACCAGCCACGGCCAGGCGCCAGTCACGGAAGCACCAGATGCCGGACTCGGCGCCTTCGGGCGGTGCCACATAGCGGGGGGCGTTCTGGGCGAAGAACGCATAGGCTTGCCGGAAGACCCAAGACTGGTCGTCATACTTGTGACGGATGTAGTCCCATCTCACCCGCGAGAAGCCATCGCGCTCGATGGCATCGAGGACGACCTGCGTCTGGGCGGTGTACAGGGTGATGGTCTCGTCACTCCTCAAAGAACTCGACCTCCTTCACCCACTCGGGCCGGAGCTCCCAGACGCATCCCACGTTGAGGTCCATGCGCTCGTTGGGGCCGGCCAGCACGCGCTGCCAGCTGGCCTCGATCTTGCGTTTGAGGGCAGGGTAGTAGTTACCCAGCTCGCCTGAGATGATGGACGCCTCGTTGCCAATGCCCAGCCGTGCCAGCTCCTCGTTGTGCCGGGCCTCGTCAGCGGCGTCCAGTGGCACATACCAGAGGTTCACGCGATAGCCCCACTTGTCGTAGTCGAGGACGTAGACGTACTCGTCGGGGATGTCCAGCGTGAGCGAGATGGTGTTGGGGGCAAGCGGAAGGCGCTGCTCCTCGGTGAGGGCAAGCCAGACGGGGAACTTCGCGTCGACCGGCATGGCCACCTTGCCACGCAACATCTCCGTCAGCCAGCGGTACAGGCCTATGTAGTAGTCGGAGATCTCGAGGTTCTTGGCGCGGACGTACTCCTCGCGCACGAGATAGCGACCCGTTGTCTGGAGCTCGTCCCAAACCTGTGGAACCTGTCGTGTCCAAGCCCTCATTGCAACCTCCGTGAAGCCTGATTGGGTTATCATGGCAATGATAACAAAGGGACTCAGCGGCATACTCTGCCTTTCGTGCCATCCGGGTGTCCTTGTAACACGTGAGCCGACGTCTGCATTAGGCCGGCCCTTCCTCTCTGCGAGACAGGCCCAAAACGCATCTTCATCCCTTTTGCATACCCTCCCAAAAGGGGGATGGACACCAAGGAGTAATCATGACAGACCAGGAACTGGCACCCCTGCCCAAGTCGTTCGAGGAGTACAACGAGCAGCGCAAGGCGAGCTTCTTGAAGGTCAAGGAGTTCAAGGAGCAGGGCGGCCGTCTGGTCGGGTTCCTGTGCTCATACACCCCGCTCGAGGTCATTGACGCCTCGGGCGCCGCCGCCGTGGGCCTGTGCGGCACGAGCAACGAGACCGTGCCCGTCGCAGAGACCAAGCTCCCCGCCAACCTGTGCCCCCTCATCAAGTCGACCTACGGCTTCGCCCTGTCCGACAAGTGCCCCTTCACGTACTTCTCCGACCTCATCGTGGGCGAGACCACCTGCGACGGCAAGAAGAAGATGTACGAGCTCCTGCGCGACATCAAGGACGTCCACATCCTGCACCTTCCCCAGGGCCAGGACCGCCCGTGGGCAGGTGACGTCTGGTACGAGGAAGTCAAGCTCCTGAAGGAGTCCCTCGAGGCACGGTATGGCGTGACGATCACCGACGATGACCTCAGGGAGGCCGTGCGCAAGCGCAACCGCCAGCGCCGCGCCATGCTCGCCCTCTACCAGGCACAGGCGCAGGACCCGGCACCCTTCAGCGGCGTCGAGCTCATGAGCACGATGGCGGCGGGCAACTTCAACTTCGACGTCGAGGCCTACACCCAGAAGCTCGAGAAGATGGCCGAGGACGCCCAGGCGCGCATCGAGGCGGGCACGGGTGCCGAGGGCATCGCGAAGGGGGCCAAGCGCATCCTGCTCACGGGCTGCCCCGCGAGCGGTCTCATCAACAAGGTCGGCCGCACCATCGAGCGCAACGGCGGCAACATCGTCTGCCTCGACGACTGCTCCGGCGAGCGCACGATGGGAATGATGATCGACGAGGACGCCGACGACATCCTTCGTGCCATCTCCGACCGCTACCTGTCCATCCACTGCTCGGTCATGACCCCCAACACGGGCCGTATGGAGCACACGCTCGCCCAGGCGCGTCGCTATCATGCCGACGGCGTCGTCGACGCGGTGCTGACCGCCTGCCACACCTTCAACGTCGAGAGCGCGCTCATGCAGGACGTGATCGAGGGTGCGGACATCCCCTACATGAAGCTGGAGACCGACTACTCCGAAGGTGACATGGGCCAGCTCGAGACGCGTCTGAGCGCATTTATAGAGATGCTGTAGGTATTGGTCGATAGCGAATAGAATGACCAGAGTGGTGACGACGCTCTGGATAGGTATGGCCTTATGGACTTTAAACAGCTACGCTCCTTTGTCGCGGTGGTTCGCTACGGCAGCTTCACGACTGCCGCGTCAAAGCTGCGTATTTCTCAGCCCACGGTAAGCACGCACATCCGCCAGCTCGAGGAGGAGATCGGCGTCCCCCTCGTCCTGCGTAACGCGAAGCACGTGGAGCTCACGGCCAGCGGCTACAAGATGTACGACCAGGTCGTGTCGATGCTCGCCATGCATGACAGGATGCTGCAGAGCATGAAGCGGCACGACAGCGACGCCGTGTATCTGGGTGCGTCGACCATCCCCTCGGGCTACGTCCTGCCCGACATCATCGCGTCGTTCTGTGCATCGAGGCCCGAGGTGCAGTTCGCCGTCACGCAGGGCTCGAGCCAAACCGTCATGAACGGAATGCTCTCTGGCCTGTATGACCTGGGGTTCGTTGGGATGCCCGCTAGGGATGACTCCCTCGACTGCGTGCCGTTCTGCGATGACAAGATCGTCATCGCAACGGCAAACAGCAAGCGCTTCCGCTCCATCGACCGCAACGACCCCGAGGTCCTCGCGAACATGCTGAGGACCGAGCGCGTCATCATGCGCAATGCCGACAGCGCGACCCGTGCCATGGGCAACAGCCTCCTCGAGCAGCTGGGACTTGACGAGAGCGACCTGTCCGTCTTCGCGCACCTGGACGACCAGGAGGCCACGAAGAGCCTGATCGAGCGGGGCCTCGGCATCGCCATCATGTCCGAGCGGTCCGTGCGCGGCAGGGTCGATGGCGGGTGGATGCTCTCGTTCGACGTTCCCGGGGTGGAGGTGACGCGGAAGCTGTATGTCATCAAGCGGAGGAACGTGCTGCTGAGCGATGCCGCGGAGGCGTTCTACAGCCACGTCGTCGACCATGTGGCCAACGTGGACTAGTGCGTGCCGAGATACTCCTTGGGGGGACACCAAACGTCCATCCTCGGACTGTCCTAAAATGGTCCGCACATGGAAGAACATTTATAATCACGATTATGCTTGTCAATACTGAGACCGTAGGAGCGAATGATGACCCCGCCCGTCAACACAAAACTGTTCAGGCAGCTTCCCCAGGTCGAGGAAGTGCTGCATGACGAGGCGCTTGCCTCGATCAAGGACGTCCCGCGCGACGTCGCGACGAGCGCAGTTCGCGCCGAGGTCGACGCACGTCGCCAGCAGATCATGGACGGGGAGACGCCGGAGCTCAGCCTGAAGGACATCGCCCGCGCCGCCGCCGCCCGCGTGCAGCTGCTCACGGCACCGTCACTCAGGCGCGTCGTCAACGCCTCGGGCGTCATCATCCACACCAACCTCGGCCGCAGCGCCTTGGCCGAGGAGGCCGTCGCCGCCGTCAACGAGGTCATCGTCGGCTACTCCACGCTCGAGTACGACCGCAAGACCATGTCCCGCGGCAGCCGCCACGACCACTGCGAGTCGCTCATCTGCACGCTGACCGGTGCCGAGGCGGCCATCGCGGTGAACAACAACGCCGCCGCCGTCATGATGGTCCTCTCCACCTTCGCCGCCGGCCACGACGCCATCGTGTCGCGTGGCGAGCAGGTCGAGATTGGCGGGTCCTTCCGCATCCCCGACATCATGCAGCAGTCCCATGCCCACATGATCGAGGTGGGTGCCACCAACAAGACGCACCTGAGCGACTACGAGCGTGCCTTGACCGACGACACCGCCATGATGCTCAAGGTGCACCCGTCCAACTACCGTATGACGGGCTTTACCGAGTCGGTGTCCATCCGCGACCTGCACAACCTCGCCCTCGAGCACGAGAAGAACACCGGCAAGAAGGTGCTTGTCTACGAGGACCAGGGCTCTGGCGCCTTCCTGAGGCTCGCGGCGTTTGGCAAGTACGCCGAGCCTGCCGTGGCCGAGTCCCTCGCCGCCGGTGCCGACATCGTCTCCTTCTCCGGGGACAAGCTTCTGGGCGGCCCCCAGGCGGGCATCATCGTCGGCCGCGCTGACCTCATTGCCAAGCTCAAGAAGAGCCCGCTCGCCCGTGCGCTGCGCCTCGACAAGATGACCCTCGCCGCCCTCGAGGCGACCCTGCGCATCTACCTGCACCCCGAGAAGGCCATGACCCGCATCCCGACGGTGCGCATGCTCGTGGAGACCGCCGAGGACGTGCGCGTGCGCGCCTGCAAGCTGCTCGACACCGTCGCGAAGCACCTTGACCCCAATATGGCCGAGCTCGACATCGTGGAGGAGACGTCCCGCGCGGGCGGCGGAGCGCTGCCGATGTGCGACATCCCCACCTACGCGATGCGCCTGCGCTTCCACAAGGGCAACGCCCAGGACTGCGAGCGCTTCCTCGTGCAGGAGTCCCCGATCATCGTCATCGCCCGCATCCACGACGAGTCGATCCTCTTCGATGCGAGGACCATCCTCGACGACGAGGAGATGACGGCGATCGCGCTGGGCCTCTCCATGTACTTCGACAAGATCTCGTAAGGCGTCGCTCAGACGCAGGAAGCAGGTGCTCCGATGGGTGCGCTCCAGCAGCCAAACCTCGTCCTGGGTACGGCCGGTCACATCGATCACGGCAAGTCGTCGCTGGTGCTTGCCCTGACCGGGAAGGATCCCGACCGCCTGGTGGAGGAGAAGAAGCGCGGCATCACCATCGAGCTCGGCTTTGCCCAGCTCGACCTGGGAGATGGTCGCGCCATGGGCGTCGTCGACGTGCCTGGTCACGAGAAGTTCGTTCGCCAGATGATCGCCGGATCCACCGGCATCGACGTCGCCCTGCTGGTCATCGCCGCAGACGACGGCGTCATGCCCCAGACCCTCGAGCACCTTGCGGTCCTGCAGACGCTGGGCGTTCCCACCTGCGTGGTGGCACTCACCAAGATCGACCTGTGCGACCCCGACTGGGTCGAGCTCGTCACCGAGGACGTCCGCGCCCTGCTCGCGACCACCCCGTTCGCGGACGCCCCCATCGTGCCCTGCTCGAGCCGTACGGGAGAGGGCGTCGAGGACGTCCGCGCGGCGCTGGCAAAGGTGAGCAAGAACGCCGAGGCGCTGCACCGCGGCAGTGCCATGCGCCAGCCGGTCGACCGCGTGTTCAGCATACGCGGCGCGGGCACGGTCATCACCGGCACCCTGTGGAGCGGCGAGGTCCGCCCAGGCGACACCGTCGAGATCCTTCCCCAGAAGAGGCAGTGCCGCATCCGTTCGGTGCAGATGCACGACAAGCCCGTCGACGTGGCGCTGGCCGGCAACCGCGTCGCCCTCAACCTCGTCGACGTGAAGACCGACGAGATCCGCCCCGGCGACTTCCTGGCGACTCCCGGCCTCATCGAGCCCACGACGCGCTTTGACGCGCGCTTCACCTACCTCGACACTGCCAAGAGCGGCAAGCCCCTCGAGAGCGGTGCCCGCATGCACGTGTCCCATGGCACCAAGGAGGTCTTGGGCCGCGTCCTGTTCGCCAACAGGCTCGAGCGGCTCTCGCCAGGCGAGAGCTGCTTCGCCCAGATCCGCCTCGAGGAGCCGCTGCCCGTCTCGCTGGGCGACCGCTACATCGTGCGGACCTACTCCCCCGTGCACGTCGCCGGCGGTGGGCAGATCCTGCAGGCGCATCCCCGCGCGAGCACCAACCTGCACGACAACGAGGTGGCCGTCCTCGAGGCCCTCGCGTCCGGCGACCGTCAAGCCGCCGTCAGGAACCTGCTCGGGCACCTCACCGTCCCGCTGACGGCGCATGACCTCGCCGTGCAGTTTGGCATCGACGAGGCCTCAGCCCGCGAGCTGCTGCAGAACGAGGTCGATGCCCGCCGTGGCTGCAAGGTGGGGGAGGAGTGGTTCACCACGCCCTCGACGCTCAGCAGGTCGGTCTCTGCCATCAAGAACGAGCTCATGTCCTTCCATGCCGACAACCCCTCCAAGCCAGGCCTCCAGAAGGAGGAGCTGCGCCAGCGCTGCCTGCCGCACCTGGACGCGGCGTGCTTCGACGCGATCTTGTCCGAGGCGGTCGCCGCAAAGGTGGCCGTGGTCGTGGGCGGCCTCGTCGGCCACCCGTCCGCGCAGGGTGCGGCGAAGGCGGCCGAGGACGACGCGGCAGCAAGGCTCTCCGCCGCCCTCAAGGCGTACGGGCTCACCCCGCCGCCGCTCGCCGAGCTCACGAAGGAGGC
>CAMPCT010000037.1 GCA_946647055.1 uncultured Atopobium sp.
GACGATGGACTCGAGCTCGTCGACCAGGCTCTCGATTTCCTCACCCGGCTGCATTTCGGGCTCCTTTCGTGAGGTCCCAGGCCCCTCGGAAACGCGCCTGGGACGACGCATGGGGCCACCTATCTGCCTATGGTATCAAACTTGCTGCGTCAAGATGGCCACGGGACGTGCTATTTCTTGGTGCCATACCGTTCGGAAAGGCGTTCCTGGACGTTTGGCGGCACGAGGGTGCTCACGTCGGAGCCAAACGAGGCGAGCTCGCGGACGACCGATGACGAGATGCATCCCAGGTTGGGTGCGCTCATGATGAAGATCGACTCGATGTCGGGCGCCAGGCGGGCGTTGAGGTCGGCCTGCTGGAGCTCGTACTCGAAGTCCGTCGTCGCGCGCAGGCCCTTGACCACGGCACCGGCACCCAGCTCGTGGCACAGGTCGACGAGCAGCTTGCGGAAGCCGATGACCTCGATGTCGGAGAATCCCTCCTCCTGCAGGGCCTGCTGGATCATCTGGACGCGCTCCTCGAGCGTGAACACCGTCCCGACGCCGTTCTTGCCGGCCGATGCGGCAACGGCCACCGTCACCTTGGGGCAGATGCGCCGGGCACGACGGATGACGTCGATGTGGCCCAGCGTGACGGGGTCGAAGGTTCCGGGCACGACGACGCGTGCGATGTCGCTCGTTGCATGGGTCATTGCGGTCATTCCTCCTCCGTGCGGTACAGGTTCACGGCAGTGGAGCCGTGAGACCTCTCGCGCACCATGGTAGCGCTTGCAAGGGAGAGCGCGGGCGCGTCGGCTGCACGCTCGTAGAGCACGAGGGCGCCGGGCACGAGCATGCCCGCCTTGCCAAGGTCCTCGACGAGACCCGACACGCGCTCTGCCGACAGGGCGTAGGGAGGGTCGAGGACGACGAGGTCGAAGGGGGCCCCGGGGACGCTTGTGCGCCGCATGAGCTGGAACGCGTCGCACATGAGGACGTCCGTGCGACCGGAGGCGCCCAGCGAGGCGACGTTGCGGCGGACGACGCCCGCCGCCCTGCGGTCGGACTCGACGAAGGTGCAGCGCTCGGCGCCGCGCGAGAGGAACTCGAGCCCCATGGCGCCGGAGCCGGCAAAGGCGTCGAGGACCGACACGCCGTCGAGGTCGAGGTCGAAGGCCGAGAGGACCATCGATGCGATCGCCTCGCGGATGCGGTCGGTGGTGGGACGCGTCCCCTTGCCCTCGGGGGTCTCGAGCGCGCGGCCGCGCCACTCCCCTCCCACGATCCTCATGCTCCCTCGACCTCCTCGAAGTAGGCGCCAAAGCGCGAGCGGACCTCCAGCGCGAGCGGCAGGTGCACCGCGTCGGCGAGGTCTGGGTCTGCGTCGGTGACGGCACGTGCGTCAAGGTGCGCGAGCTCCACCAGGTCGGCGTCAGCAGCAAGGTCGACGAGCCGCAGGGTGACCCCGCCGCTCTGCCGGTAGCCCAGGACCTCGCCCTCGTGACGCAACTTGAGGTCGAGCTCGGCGAGCTCGAAGCCGTCGGCGGTCCGCTCGAGGGCCGAGAGGCGCGTGCGCGCCGGGGTGCCGCGCTTGGCGGCGGAGGCAAGGTAGACCTTCCCGGGGATGTCGCCGCGACCCACGCGTCCGCGCAGCTGGTGCAGGGTGGCCAGGCCAAAGCGGTCCGCGTCGTAGACGAGCATGGCGGTCGCGTTGGGGACGTCCACGCCCACCTCGATGACGGTGGTCGACACCAGGACGTCGAGCTCGCGGGCACGGAAGGCCTCCATGACGCGGTCCTTCTCGTCGGCGGGCATGCGGCCCGTGAGCAGGCCCACTCGCATGGTCGGGAAGACCTGCTCGGCCAGCTCGCGCTGGGTGGCGACGGCCGAGTGGAGGCGCGCCTCCTCCCCGGGCATGGCGTCATCGGCCATGTCCTCGCCGGCGTCGGAGTCGTCGATGAGCGGGCACACCACGTAGGCCTGCTGACCTGCGGCGACGGCCTCGCGGATGGCCCCGTAGGCAAGGTCGATGTTCTCGGGGGTGACCGTGGTGGTCGTGATGCCGGCACCCGCCTTGGGGCGATGCCGGATGCGCGAGAGGCCCAGGTCGCCGTAGATGGAGAGGGCGAGCGTGCGCGGGATGGGCGTCGCCGTCATGGTGAGCAGGTCGGCCCCCAGGCCCTTGCTTCGCAGCGCAGCGCGCTGGTCGACGCCAAAGCGGTGCTGCTCGTCGATGACCACGAGCGAGAGGGCGCGGAAGGCGACGTCCTCGGAGAGGAGCGCCGTGGTGCCAAAGACCACCTGGATGGCTCCGGAGGCGATGCCCGCGGTGGCGGCGGAACGCTCCGCGGCGGGCGTCGAGCCCACCACGAGCGCCCAGCCGATGCCGGCGGCATCGAGGATGGGCCCGAGCTTCTCGGCATGCTGGGTGGCGAGGACCGACGTCGGTGCCATGAGCGCCGCCTGGCAGCCGGTGTCGGCCGCGGCCGCCAGGGCGACGGCGGCGACCGCCGTCTTGCCGGTTCCCACGTCGCCCAGCAGCAGGCGGTTCATGACGCGCGGGGCGGCCATGTCGGCGAGGATCTCGTCGGCGGCCTGGCGCTGCTCGTCGGTGAGCTCGAACGGCAGGGCGGCGAGCAGGGCGCGCATGCGGGGCCCGTCCGTCACATGGGTCGTGGGCTGGATGCCACGCAGCGCGATGCGCTGGCGGGCGAGCAAGGCCACCTGCAGCAGAAGCAGCTCGTCATAGGCAAGGCGCCGACGGGCCTGCTCGGCGTCGTCGAGCGACTGGGGGAAGTGGATCTCGCGCAGGGCCCTGCCCCAGGTCATGAGGCCGCGGCGCGCCACGAGCCCGGCGGGCAGGAAGTCGCAGACGTCCCCGCGGTCGGCCAGGGCCGCCGAGACGATGCGCCGCATCCAGGCGGCGGTGATGCCCTCGCCCACATGGTGCACGGGCAGGACGCGCGTGTAGGACCCCGCCTCCTGGGCGGTCCCCACCACCTCGTGGAAGGGGGCCTTCATCTGCTTGGACCCAAAGGCGAAGGTCACCTTGCCCGACAGCGCGACCACGTCGTCCTTGTGGATCTGGTCGGCTATCCAGGGCTGCTTGAAGAAGGTCGCCACCAGCCAACCGGTCTCGTCGACGACGGTGAGCTCGACGATGACCATGCGGGGCTTGGGGCGCTTGACCTTGACCTTGTCGACGCGGCCTATGACGGTGGCGTCCTGCCCCACGTCGGCATGCGAGATGGGCAGGACGCGCGTGAAGTCGAGATAGCGGTGCGGCGCGTGCAGCAGCAGGTCGCGGACGTGCAGGAGGCCGAGCCTGCGCACGGCCTCGGCACGGGCGCCGGAGACGTAGCGCAGGCGCGAGACGTCGTCGTCGAGCGCGACGGTCCGCGTGAGGCGCTGGGCCGCGTCGCTTGCGACGGCTGACGCACGTGCCATGGGGACCAAGCCTACTCGATCGAGAAGATGACCGGGTAGAGGGGCTGCTCGCCGCGGTGGGCGTCGATCTCGAGGTCGGGCTGGGCCTCCTCGATGGCGGCGCAGATGTCGTCGAAGTCGTCGTCGGTGAGGTCGGAGCCGGCGAGGATGGTGAGCGTGTCGCCCTCGTCGACGTCCTGGATCTTGTTGATGATGTCGACGGTGACGTCCTTGATCGAGCTGCCGACGCTGCGGATGGCGCCGTCGATGATGCCCATGACGTCGCCCGCGTGGATGGGCTCGCCGTCGGCGGAGGACGAGTCGCGCACCGCGGAGGTGACCTCGCCGTCGTGGACGTCGGCGATGGCGTCGGTCATGGCCTCGAGGTTCTCGTCGAGCGAGGCCTCGGGGTCGACCGCGAACATGGCGGCGAAGGCCTGCAGGACCGTCTTGGTGGGCACGACGGCGACCTCGCCGTCGCACGCGGAGGCGGCGGCCTCGGCGGTCATGCGGATGTTGGAGTTGTTGGGCAGCACGATGACGCTCTTGGCACCGACCTTCTCGACGGCGGCGAGGATGTCGGCCGTGGAGGGGTTCATGGTCTGGCCGCCCGAGACGATGACGTCGACGCCCAGGGACTTGAGGATCTCGGCCTGGCCGCTGCCGGCGGCGACGGCGACGAAGCCCAGCTCCTTCTCCTCGCGGACGGGCTCGGGCTCAGGCTCGGGCTCGGAGGCCTCGGCGGCGCGCTTGTCTGCGGCGATCTTGGCGGTGCGGTCCTTTGCCTCGAGGTCCATGTTGTGGATGAAGACCTCGAAGATCTGGCCGTAGCGCAGCATGTACTCGAGCACCTTGTTGGGGGTGTTGGAGTGGACGTGGATCTTGTAGGGGTTGGTGCCCACCAGAAGCTCGCAGTCGCCCATGGTGGACAGGAACGCGAGCGCGGCCTCCTCGTCGAAGTCGGGGCTCTCGGCCTTGAAGAGGAACTCGTTGCAGTAGCGGAACTCGGAGCCCTCCCAGTCGTCGTTGAGCTCGATGGCGACGCGGGCGTCGGCGACGTTCTTGGGGGCGTCGGACTCGCTCGGGGCGATGGTGGCCTGGAACTCGAAGGAGTCGCCCTCGTGGCCCAGGTAGGAGTTGACGAAGGCCTCGAAGAAGATGGCGAAGCCGTAGGCGCCCGAGTCGACGACGCCGTTCTCCTTGAGGACGGGCAGCAGGTCGGGGGTGCGGGCGACCGACTCGTAGGCCTCGATGACCAGCTTGGAGAGCGTCTCATCGAGCCCGAGCTTCTCCTTCTCGCACTTGTCGGCGCAGGTGGAGACGTCACGCAGGACGGTGAGGATGGTGCCCTCGATGGGCTTGCGGACCGCCTTGAAGGCGACCTTCACGCTGCGGCGGAAGGCGTGCGCGATGTCGGCGGAGGTGGGAGGGTCGTTCTTGGCCTCGACCAGGCCCTCGGCGATGCCGCGCAGGATCTGGCTGGTGATGACGCCGGAGTTGCCGCGTGCGCCCATGAGCGAGCCGTGGGTGATGGCCTTGGCGATGTCCTCCATCGAGGCGTCGGCGGGCAGGGCCTCGACCTCGGCGACGACGGTGTTGAGCGTGAGGGACATGTTGGTGCCCGTGTCGCCGTCGGGGACGGGGAAGACGTTGAGCTTGTTGATGTCCTCGGCCTTCTCGGCCACGACCTGCGCGGCGAGGGGGAAGCATGTGCGGATGACTGACGAGATCATGCGTTGGGCCTCTTGTTTCTCGTGGGATGTCGGGCGGACGTCGGGTGGGCGCTAGTGGGTGCGCATGCCCTCGATGTGGACGCGGACGATGACGTCCTCGATGTCCGCGATCTTCTTGAGCAGGAACGTGACGGTGTCGACGAGGTTCTCGGAGACGCTCGCCATGTTGACGCCCTGCTCGACGACGACGTGGAGGTCGACGGCAAGCTTGCCGTCCTCCTCGGAGACGTTGATGCCCTTGCGCATGCGGTTGATGGGGAGCACGCGGGTGACGCCGGCGTTGGCGTCGATGAAAGCCATGCCGACGATGCCGTAGCACTCGAGGGCGGCGTAGCCAGCAAGGTCGCCGATGCAGTCGTTGGAGACCCTCAGCGTTCCGGGGACGGTCTGTGCCATGCATCTCTCCTCTCGAATGGCCCGAGGGGATTGTCGGGCCGTTATACCAAATGAAGAGTATAACCCACGTACGTGGGGGTGCGCCACCTGTGCCGGGCCGAGCCACTTACATCCCACACGTCTGACGGGCAGCCAAGGGCAGCCAAACGCAAAAAGGGCCGCCCGGGGGCGACCCTTGGCATCCAGGTTGTGCCGCGAACTACGAGCGGTCGACCTTGCAGGACTTGAGGCACGTGGTGCAGACGTTCATCTTCTGGCGATGGCCGTCCTGCACGACGGTGACATGCTGGATGTTGGGCTTGAACTTGCGGTTGACCTTGCGCTGCGAGTGGGAGATGGAACGACCGGCAACGGCGTGCTTACCGCAAATCTGGCAAACCTTCGACATGGTACAAACCTCCGACTGAGGCCCACGGACGCGGACCGAATTTCCAAAAGCCCGACTACTATAGCACAGCGCAGGGCAAACGCAACAACCCAAGTCCCAAGTGTGGTGGTTTCGTTGGCTGACCACCACATCTTGTGCCCCTGAGCGGGCCCCGTCACCTCAGGAAGACGGCGACACAGCCCTCGTGGCAGGTCACACGGGCGCCCGGCAGCTCCACGCGGTTCGAGATGCCAAGGTCGTCCAGGACAGGCAGCTCGCGATGGTCGAGGTCCCAGTGCATGCCCTGCTCGGACACCACCGTGCCAGGCGTGATGGCAATCACAGAGAGCGTGTGGCCCACGGCGCCCTCCCCCAGCTCCCAGCACCCCGCGCCAACCGGCGAGATGACCCGGCACTCGAGGCCGTCCTCCACGATGCGGGGACGCAGGTCGGCGTTGGCGGCCAGGCAGCCAAAGACCGCGAGCTGGTGCTCGGGCCTGCCGCCAGACGCGCAGGTCACGGTCACGTCTGGCGCGAGCCCACAGTCCTGCGCGCGCTCGCGCACGAGGTCGAGGGCAAGCGTGAGGTCGGTCACGTACTTGTCGGCAGGCACCACGACGCGCTCGACGTCCAGGGACTCGACCCATGCGAGGTCCCCCGCCGGAATGGTGTCGGCATCGCCGCAGAAGACGTGCGGGACCACGTCGGCCGCGCGGCACCACGCGGCACCGCGGTCGGCTGCCACGACGTACTCGGCGCCGGAGGCAAGCGCCGCCACCAGCTTGGGCGACGAGGGCTCGGGCGACCCGTCCACCACGAGCGCGTGCAGCACGCGCGTCTCGCCCATGGCTACTCCCCCGTCCCAAAGGCCTGGAGGAGCTCGAGCGAGACGTCGTCGTACTCGTGGCTGAGCACGTCGCAGCAGGCGCGGCAGGCCTCGATGTCGCGACCGTCGTGGTCGTTCACGATGCAGACCGTGGGGAAGCCCGCCTTGCGTGCCGTCATGAGGCCAAAGGTCACGTCCTCGAACACCCAGGTGGTCTCGACCGGCGTGCCGCACGACTCGCAGGCGGCGAGGTAGACGTCGGGGAAGTCCTTCTGGCGCCCCACGCGCTCGACGCACACCACGTCGCAGAAGAACTCCTCGAGGCCAAGGTGGCCCAGGAGCAGGCGGACCTCGGCCTCACTCGTCGAGGTGGCGATCGCCATGGGGATGCCCGCCGCGCGCAGGCTCTCGAGGAACGGGCGCAGGCCCGCGAACGGCTGGATGTTGTGGGTGTACTCGTAGCGGATCATCTCGTGGAGCTCGTCGTTGAGCGCCTTGCCCGACTCGCCGATGCCCAGCCGACGGTGCAGCTCGTCGCACTCGTCGGGGAGGCTGAGCGGCTCGAGCTCGAGCAGGAGTCCCTCGGGCGGGACGACCCCGTGGTTCTCGATGAGCTTCTCCCAGATGCCAAACCACATGCGCATGGAGTCGACGAGGGTCCCGTCGCAGTCGAATACCGCCCCGCTGATTGCCATGTGATGGTTCCCTTCTCGCTTGCATATGATGCACCGTCACATGGTACAGTAGTCGACGTTTGATTCACGATACTTCCGGAGGTTCTGATGGCCCGCTACGACTACCGCTGCCCAAAGTGCAATACCACGTTCGAGGTTGAACACCCCATGTCCGAGCATCCCCTCGTGACCTGCCCCAACTGCGGAACCGAGGCCCAGCGGGTCTTCTCCGCCAGCGGGATCAGCCTCCAGGGGTCGGGATTCTACAGCACCGACAACCGCAAGGGCAGCTCGGAGGGCAAGTGCGCCCATTGCTCGGGGGGCGACTGCGCCAACTGCTAGGCAGCTTGCGACAATTGCAGCCCATTTGGGGCGACGGCGCGCACCGTCGCCCTTTTCGTTGCGCGTGGTGGTCGCCAGGTACGCGCTTGGGATGGCAGCATCTACACATATCCCGTTTCGAAAGGGGCATTTTCCGAGTTTCGATACGGAATGTGCGTATCTCTTCTCCGCGCCTTACACACGCCCCACTTTGAAAAGGTCATTTTTCGCGTTTCGATACGGGACGTGCGTAAGGCAGTCGGGCAAAACGGCTCCTTTTCCACGGGGAGACGCGCCGCCAAGGGCGAAATCAAGCCGTCAGCGACAAAATGGGCTGCAACGGAGGCCGCCCGCGCGGCCAGCCTACCCCCTACGGACGAACCTGGCGCAGAAATGCCCGTCACCAAGGCCCCGGGCGGGCGCCGTGAGTAGAAAGCCGTCCGAGGTCTGGCTCCTCGCCACCAGGGACGCGAGCTGTGGGGAGGTCGCGCAGGCGGGCGCCTCCACGACAGGAGCTACCGCAAAGCCACGGCCGGCATCCCCGGCCAAGAAGGTCGCCACGACGTCCTCGTCCTCCTCGCGCAGGACCGAGCAGGTCGAGTAGACGAGGGTACCCCCCGGCTCGACCCTCGACGCGGCGGCAGAGAGAATCTCGAGCTGCAGGGCAGCGAGGTCGGAGACGCCCCGCTCCGTGAGGGACGAGGGGGACTCGGGATGGCGACGCATGGTGCCCGTGCCCGAGCACGGCGCGTCGACGAGGACGACGCCAAAGCTGCGGTCGAGCCCGGCAGGAAGGTCGGTCGACGCCAGCTCGCGGGCATCGAGCTGCAGACAGGTGACGATGCCAGACAGCCCCGCCCGACCCATGCGTTCGGCAGAGACGCTCACCTTGTAGGGCACGGAGTCGACGCCGGTCACATGCGTGGGGTGGATGGCACCTTTGGCAGCGGCGAGCAGCACGGACTTGGTGCCCCTCCCCTGCCCCACCTCGAGCACCTCGCAGGGCTCGGACGGGGCGGCGATGCGACACACCAGCTGAGCCGACAGGTCCGCCACGACGAGGTCGACGTGGTGCACGAGCTTGGTCGCATGGAGGGGTGCCGGCCTGCCCAACACGAAGGAGCCGGGGAGCTCGGGCACCGGGACCGGGTCCATGTCGCCCTCACGCAGCAGCGACTCGAGGGCGTCGACGTCCTGGCGGGCGACGTTCGTGGCGACGCACACCGGTGCGGGCTCGAGCTGCGCCAGGCACAGGTCGCGGGCAAATCCCAGCCCCCGGTCGGTGACGATGCGCGAGACGAGCCACGCGGGAAGGCCCGACACCAGCACGAGGTCGGACTCGTCGAAGGCTTCCCCCGCGCAGCGCCTGCGGGCGGCCTCGACCCGCGGGCGGACCTCGGAGGCCAGGCGGCGCAGGACGGCGTTGGCAAGCCCCGCGGCGCGAGGCGACACCATGCGCACGAGCTCGACGCCCTGGCTCACGGCGACCGCCGAGGGCGTGTCGAGGTAGCAGGTCTCGAAGGCGGCGAGCTGCAGGGCGTCGCGGACGCGGGGTTCGACGGACGACGGGCGCCTCAGGCGCTCGTCGATGAGGGAGTCGAGCAGCGACGACGTGGAGGTAGTGCCCATGAGCAGGCGCGTCACGAGGGCACGGTCAGCGGCGGAAAGCGACCCCACCTGCTTGCTCATGCGCTCGATGTCACGCACGCGGGCGTTCCGACGCCTGCGCTCGGAGAGGGTCAGGAGGGCAGCGACCCGTGCGGGAGAGGCGCCGCTCACGCGCGGCACCACGAGAGGTCCTCGCCCCGCAGGCCGGCGGCCCAGGAGGCGACGTCCATCTCGCGCTTGCCGTCGGGCTTGACGCGAAGCAGCTCGATCGCCCCGTCGGCACAGCCCAGGACCACATGGCCCTTGCGCACGAGGACGACGCCCGATGCGGGGCCAACGCCTCCGGTGAGGCGGGCGGACAGGGCACGGACGCCCTTGCCAGCCACGACGAGGCGCGCGGGGGCGGCGTCGGTCGACGCCTGGATGCGCAGGGCGTTGTCGCGGCAGCTGTCCGCGGGGTCGAGGTGCATCTCGGCCTTGGACACCTTGGGGGCAAACGTCACGAGCGACTCGTCCTGGTCGACCCACGTGGCGGTCCCGGCCTCCATGTCGGCGAGGGCGGCCACCAGCTCCGTCGCCCCCAGCTGGGCGAGCTCGGCGATGAGCTGCTCGCAGGGCTTGTCGGCGACCTCGGTCGACGCCTGGCGGCACCAGGCACCGGCGTCGAGCTCGTGGACCACGCGCATGATGGAGATGCCCGCGCGCCTGTCGCCCGCGAGCACCGCACGCTGGATGGGCGCGGCGCCACGCCAGCGCGGCAGCAGCGAGGCGTGCACGTTCACGCAGCCCAGGGGCGCGACGTCGAGGATCGAGTCGGGAAGGATGCAGCCGTAGGCAGCGACGGCGATGACGTCGGGCCTGGCCTCGCGCACGGCCTCGAGGGCCTCGGGGGTGATGCGGCTGGTCTCGAGCACGGGAAGGCCCAGCTCGAGCGCACGGGCCTTGACGGGCGAGGGCTCGAGCTCCTTGCCGCGGGCACGCACGGCGTCGGGGCGGGTGAGCACGAGGACGACCTCGTAGGCGTCCGCAAGGGCCGAGAGTGACGGCACCGCGAACTCGGGAGTGCCCATGAAGACGACGCGCATGCGTTCCTCCTTGCTTGTCGGGATGGGGCGGCGGCGTGTCGCCGGCTAGTCGATGCTCGTCTCGCCAGGTCGGACGCCCGAGGCGATGGCGCGCTCGACCTCGCGCAGCTTGGACACGCGCTTGAGAAGCGGCAGGTGGTCGACCATCGTGACGCCGTGCAGATGGTCGATCTCGTGCTGGAGGCAGACGGCCATGAGGTTGTCGGAGGCCTCGTAGCGCATGGTGTCGCCGTCGAGGTTCTCGGCATGCACCACCACGCCCGAGGGACGCTCGACCTCGACCGTGATGCCGGGGAACGAGAGGCAGCCCTCCTCGTAGGTGCGCGTCTCGTCGGAGGACTCGACGATGCGCGGGTTGATGAGGACGTAGGGGTTCTTGTCGCCGCCCGCCCAGTCGACGTCGATGACGACCATCTGGACCAGCTCGCCCACCTGCGGGGCGGCGAGGCCGCAGCCGTCGGCGGCGTACATGTCCTCGAGCATGCGCTCGGCAAGCTCGCGGACCTCGGGGGTTATCTCGGTGATGGGCGCGCACTCCTGCTTGAGGCGCGGGTCGGGCGAGAGGACGATGTCATCGATTCCGGACATGGCGTGGCTGCTCCTTGGTGAGTTGCTTGTGTCATCTGGCTATGGTACCCGTTCGTGGACGCAGGAGGGCGTTCCGCACCAGATGCCTACAACAAGTCGTGCGCGTCGACGTCGAGCGCCATGCTCACGCCCGGGCGCCTGGGCAGGCGAGACGAGCATTCGAGCAGCACGTGCCCAAGGTTTGCGTCGAGCGGGGCCTTGACCAGCACGTGCCTGCGGACGCGGTCCTTCACGCGGGCCTTCACGCACTCGGCCGGTCCCAGCACGCGCCAGCCCTCGTGCATCGCGGCATGCTCGCGCAGCATGGCCGCCATCTGATCGGCCTGGTCGCGCACGTCGCGCTCGCGCGCACCCCACACCACCACGTTGGCGACGCGCGTGTAGGGCGGGTAGCCCGCCTCGCGGCGATCGGCCAGCTCCGCCTCGAGGAAGACCTCGCGACGGTGCCCCACCACGGCACGGATCGCCGGGTGCGTGGCCCAGTACGACTGCACGATGACACGCCCCGGACGCCCTCCCCTGCCAGCGCGGCCCGAGACCTGCTCGAGCAGGTCGTAGGTGCGCTCGGCAGCGCGAAAGTCGGGCAGCTTGAGCGTGGTGTCGGCATTGACCACGCCCACGAGCGTGACCTCGGGGAAGTCGAGGCCCTTGGCGATCATCTGCGTGCCCACGAGCACCGCGCATGGGCTTGCGTCGAACTGCTCGAGCAGGCGCTGGTGGTCGCCCTTGCCGCGCGTGGTGTCGGCGTCCATGCGGATGACGTCGACGTCCTCGGGCAGGAGCATGCGCAGCTCGTCCTCGACGCGCTGCGTGCCCACGCCAAAGGCACCGAGGTAGCGGCTGCCGCAGTTGGGACAACGAGTGGAGGGGTCGGGGAAGGCGCGCACGGGCCACTCGCTGCCGCAGGTGTGGCACATGAGCGAGTGCGTGCGCTCGTGGTAGGTGAGGGCCGTGGAGCAGTGCGGGCACTCGGGCACGCAGCCGCACTCGCGGCACATGAGGAAGCTGGCAAAGCCGCGCCGGTTGAGCAGCAGGACGGCCTTCTCGCGGCGCTGGGCCACCTCGAGCAGGGCGTCGCGCAGGGGCGCCGAGAAGATCGAGCGGTTGCCGGCGTTGAACTGCGCCGCCATGTCGACGACGGTGACCTCGGGCAGGACGGCCGAGCCGGGGCGCTCAGGCATGGAGACGCGTGTCCAGGTGACGCCGCGATACGAGCCCGCCCGACAGCGCGCGAGGCTCTCCAGGCTGGGGGTAGCGCTGCCCAGCACCAAAGCGCAGCCGCGCAGGCGGCACAGCTCGGCGGCCGTCTCGCGGGCGTGGTAGCGGGGTTGCTGGTCCTGCTTGTAGGAGCCCTCGTGCTCCTCGTCGATGATGACCAGACCGCAGTCGCGCAGCGGCGCAAAGAGTGCCGAGCGGGCACCCACCACCACGTGGGCGAGGCCCTGGCGCACCATGTCCCACTGGTCGAATCGCTCGCCGGTGGAGAGGCGCGAGTGCAGGACGGCGACGTCGTCGCCAAAGCGCGAGCGGAAGCGGCCCACGGTCTGGGCCGTGAGCGAGATCTCGGGCACGAGGACGAGGGCTCCCCTTCCCTGGGCACGAACGCGCTCGATGGCGTCGAGGTATACCTCGGTCTTGCCCGAGCCCGTGACGCCGTCAACCAGGACCACGTCGCCGCGGCCGGCACGGACGGCTTCGTCGATGGCGGCGAGCGCGGCCTCCTGGCCGGCGGTGAGACGCTCGGGACGGACGGCGCGGGCGCTGGAGAGGGTGGTCGTGTCTCCCCCACGCACGCGCCGGCGATGCGAGACCGCGACCACACCATGCTTTACCAGGGCGTTCACCACGCCGGTGACGCCCGACATCATGGCCGAGAGCTCGGCCATGCGCACGGGTCCCGCCGAGAGGGCCTCGATGAGGGCGCGCTGGCGGCTGGCGGTCTTGGCGGGCTCGAAGTCAGCCGCGGCGGGCGTGAGCTCGACCCAGCGGTCGTCGACGGCTGTCGCCTGCTCGCACACGAGCTGCCAGGGGGCGTCCTCCGACTCGCGGCGCACGCGCATGGACTGGCCGGGGGCGACGAACAGGCGCAGGCATTCCGAGAGGGGCGCCGCGTACTCGTCGGCCATCCAGGCGGCGAGCCGTGCCGCTTTCTCGTCGAACGCGGGCGTGGCGAGGACGCGCTCGATGGGGCGTACCTTGGAGGGGTCCAGGCCTTCGGGCGTCTCGTCTGTCACGGCCACGACGTAGCCCACCGCCGCGCGCCGGGCAAAGGTGACCAGCACGGTTGCGCCAACGAGGGCCTCGTCCGCCAGCTCCTCGGGGATGGCGTAGTGGTACGCGTCGCCAAGGGAGCGCGTGGGTATGTCGAGAACGACGCTTGCGTAGCGCATGGGGGCCTTTCGGTGTCGACGTTGGACGTTCATTCTACGCCTTTGCCCTGGCTTGTCGGTCGCGGGGGTCGCCTCGCCCCGGTACAAGTCGCTTTTCCGGAGCCGCACCCGGTACAGGTCGCACTTCCGGAGCCGTACCCGGCCCTGGCGGCCCGAAACGGCCTGCAGCCCCCGGTACAGGTCGCAAATCCGGAGCCGTACCCGGTACAGGTCGCACTTCCGGAGCCGTACCCGGCCCTGGCGGCCCGAAACGG